>CABSYS010000141.1:0-4745 GCA_902482045.1 uncultured Collinsella sp. | reverse complement strand
TAGACATTGCTGGAATCCTTTCTGTAAAAGGCCTACAACCCATTAATAACCCGCGCCCGTGCGATACGCGAGTTTATTAAGGTTTATATTCTCTTTATCGCTCATTTTATTCATTTTGAAAATAGTTGAACGGTGAACGGTCGTTTTTATCCGCTCAGCGTACAGAACCCCAGCTCAGATATGTTTACGCCATTTACGTGCAACTTTATTTAAATAGAGCGAGGATTAGGCTGGATTATGCAAACTATATCTTTGCTAAACATAAAACAGACAGCGCAAAATCTTACTCGCACTATACGAGATTCTATGCACTTATTGAACGAGTATGCAGCCCTGCAATAACATGGCGTTTTTCATCCAACTTAAGGAATAGACGAGTGCCTTTGCCGCGCGTCGGCCGGCAGCCGGCGAGCCGTCTCGTCGATTGCCGCTTCCAGAAAATCAAAAACTGATATTGCGTGCGCAATTGCTGCATGGTACTTTAGCGAAGAACAGCGCGGGCTGGGGCGACAGAGATCTGTCGTGAAGTTTGGGTTCGGCGACCCCGCTGCTGTCTTCTCCTTATCCGCCAGCGAACCCCTTGAGCGACGGATTGAGGAGGTCCTTACTATGACAAAAATGCTCAAGATCACGCTGAATGGCGAGACGTTTCTCGCCGACATGCTCTGGGACAAGGCTCCCGAGGCATGCAAGCTGTTCGAATCGTCCTGTCCGGTCGAGTCACGTATCTTTTCGGCCAAGATCTGCGATGCCGAGGTAACCTATCCCGTATCGGGCCCCATCGCCAATTATGAGCACATCGAGAACCCCGTCTTTCACGAGCCGGCGGGTGCCGTAAGCTGGTATGGTGGATGGTCGTCAATCTGCATCTTCTTTGACGTCTGTGAGCCGTTTGGCACCTGTAACATGTTCGCCCGTATCTGCGAAGCCGACCGCGAGCGTTTTGCCGCCGCCTGCCGCAATGTCTGGGACAACCAGGGCATGTACATTAAAAACGAAATCGTCGAGATCGAAACGGAGGCCTAAAGATGATGGATATCAACACCCTGCTCACACTCGACCTTGCCGAGTACACCACTGCACTTGAGGCCCTCGCCGACCAAATGATGCTCGAGGAACCGCGTGATATCGACTACATGCGCCGCCGCAAGCTCGACACAGGCCGCGAATTCGCCGTCTGGAACTTCACCGTCGGCTACTGTATGAACGCGGCCGACGCCCTCTCTCTCCTGCGAGCCCAGGCCAACGAAAACGCCAACGACGGCACCGCCGACCTCGCAACGATCAACAACAGCGCCGCGCGCCTGTGCGACTGGTTCTCGGGCGCCTTCGACGTCACCGGCAAAATGGATGACACCACGGCAATCCTCGCCCACAGCCGCGACCTCTACGCCCAGGTTGAGACTCACGAACAGTTCGCGGCCCTCACCCGCGCCACCGAGCGCTATCTGGTCCAGCTCCAATTTTGGGTCGACCGCCAGATTCCCTGGCCGGCCATTAGCGACCTCGTCCACGGCTACCGCCTACGCACGGAGTCCGGCGAGACAAGGTAACCAAGCAAGCAGCACCGACAACACCCCACCATCGGGATCCAAAGTAAGAATCAGAGGGCTGGAGACGCACCCAACAGCGTCCCCGGCCCCTTCGCAAAGTAGAGCACTGTTTCAGTGGCTTTGAGGCCTATTCGAACCTTTGCTATCTCCCAATTTTTGTATATTTACGACAATATTATCTGCCAATTTTTGTATGATTTTAGGCGATTCTATCTGTCAATTTTTGTCATTTGGGGGTTTAATGCTACGCCGTAAGGTCACTGATAGGCTTTTGAGCTGGAAGAATAACTCCAATAAGGCATTACTCGTTACTGGTGCGCGTCAGATTGGCAAGAGCTATGCGATTCACGCGTTTGGAAAAAGCAACTACGCTTCGTATTTTGAGGTCAATTTACTACTCGATGTCGAAGCAAGGAATGCACTTGTTGGCGCAAAGAACTCCGTTGACTTTATCAACCGCGTAGCCCTTCTTGCGGATGCGCCGCTTGTTGAGGGCGATACGCTTGTCTTTGTCGATGAGATTCAGGAGTATCCGCAGATCGTTACACTCATGAAGGCGTTGGTCGAGGATGGGCGCTTTAGCTATGTCTTCTCGGGGTCTATGCTTGGGACTGAGTTTAAGGGGATCTCTTCTTTTCCGGTGGGGTATGTAGAGCACATTGTTATGCGCCCGATGGATTTTGAAGAGTTTTGTTGGGCAAACAGCGTTAGCGAGAATGTGCTTGCAGGCATTCGCAGCTGCCTTGTCGAGAAACATCCTGTCGAAAACTATATTCATGAGGCGATGCTCAAGAACTATAGAGCTTATATCGTTTGCGGCGGCATGCCGGAGGTCGTTCAGAATTATATTGATTCGGGTTATTCGCTCGTGAGCACACGTGAGCTTCAAACTCAGCTGGTCGATCAGTACAAAAGCGATATCTCAAAATATGCATCGACTCGAGCGTTTAACGTTCGGTCGATTTTTGAGCAAATTCCCGTTCAGCTTGAGGCGGAGTCTCATCGCTTTGTTGTTTCGTCTCTGGGTGAGGGAGCTCGCCTTAAAAAATATGAGCAGGATTTCCTGTGGCTTGTTAACGCAGGTGTTGGATTGATGGTCGCCAGGGTGACGGAGCCACGGAGTCCTCTCAAGAGGACGGAGAAAACGACGGCCTTCAAACTATATGAGTCTGATACGGGCATGCTCGCATCGCGGTACCCCGGCAGCACCGCACGCGCTGTCTATCTTGATATGAAAACTCCCAACCTTGGTGGTCTCTATGAGAACGTGGTCGCGCAGGAACTTGTTGCCCTCGGGGCGGATGCATGGTACTACCAAACGCGTGAGGTCGGTGAAGTTGACTTTGTGATCGAAGGCGCCCACGGGCACGTTGTCCCAATCGAGGTCAAATCGGGCAAGAAAGTTCGAGCGCACGCGGCCCTCGATCGTCTGATGAGTGTGGGCGAGTACAAAATTCCCGAGGCCGTTGTACTAAGCCACGAGAATCTCAGCAAAGAGGGCAAGGTTCTGTACGTTCCAATCTACATGACGTTTTGTCTCGATGAGTTTATGGAAAAGGATGACCCCAATAACGATTTCTCGTTCGCACCCATATCTCTCTAGCCATTAGAATCCACAATCCAGCCACGCCCCCATCCATCCCCAAAGTAACGCGCCTTTCGCGGCAAAGCCGCGAAACAGCGAAGGGGACGGAATACCCGACCAGCCACGTCCTTCATCAGCCCACACAATCCGAGGACGTAGTCGTAGCAGGATCTGAGGGCTGACCTTCGCGGACACTCCGCAGGACGAAAGAACCCCCGCCGCACGTTGAACTGCACCCCAAAACTTGGACGGCTTAAATAAGAACTACGCCGCAAGGGACTGTCTCCGGAACTCCTCCGGGGTCAGTCCCTTCAGTTTAACCTGGCGCCTCCTCGTGTTCCAATGGACCACGAAGTCGTCGAGGTCCGCCTTGAAGGACTCGAAGTCCGGCCACGTCCTTCCGCGGAAGAACTCGTCCTTGATGTGGCCGAACACCTGCTCCGTCGCGCCGTTGTCGATGCAGTTGCCCTTCCGGGACATGCTCTGCACCACGCCGGCCTCCTCCAACCGCCTGCACCAACCGGCCTGCTGGTACTGCCAGCCCATGTCCGAGTGCAGGATCGGCCTGGAGCCCTCGGGCTTCCTGGACACGAGCTGGTCGAGCAGCTCGTGCTGCTGAGCCATGTTGGGGTGCAGCGACGTGGACCAGGCGACGATCTCCTTGCTGCCGAAGTCGTAGACCGGCGCGAAGTAGGCCTTGCCCCAGGGCTGCTTGAACTCGGTGACGTCGGTGCCCATCTTCTCCCACGGCCCGTCGGCGGCGAAGTCCCTGCCGATGACGTTCTCGAAGGTCTTTCCGACCTTGCCCCTGTACGAGTTGTACCTGTGGTAGTCGGTCTCGCGGCGGATCCCGCAGCTGATGCCCATCTCGCGCATCATCTTCAGCACGGTCTTGTAGGCTATGCGCACGCCCCGCTCGGCGCGCAGGCACATGGCGATCTGCCTGTGGCCGCACCCGTTGGCGGCGCGCGAGAATATCTCGGCGGCGGCCTCCCAGAGCTCGGGCCTGGTGGGAGCCTTCGGGTGCGACAGCGCGTAGTAGTAGCTCGACCTCGCCAGGCCGGCGCACTCCAGCAGGCACCCCAGCCCGTACCCCTCTTCGCGCAGGGCGCTCACGGCCTCGACCTTCGCCCTGGTCAGAGTCCGTCCCTCTCGACCAGGGCACGCAATTTTTTTAGGTAGGCCACCTCGGTCTCGAGCCTTCGGCAGCGCTCCTCGAGCTCCTGCTCGCGCGTGCGCGGCCTCGCCTTGGAACCGCTCGGCCGGCCCTTGGGCCTCGGGCGCAGGGCCTCCGCGCCGCCCTCGCGGTAGAGCGCGCACCATCTCTTGAGCGGCGTCAGGGACATGACCCCGAACGCCTCCATGGCGTCCCGCTTGCTCATGCCGCCGTCGACCACGGCCGAGGCGGCGGCGACCTTCTGCTCGTATGTGTACCTGGCCTGCTTGCCGTCCATGGATAGCAGCACCTCGCTTCCGAACGACCGGTATACGTAGAGCCATTGTCTCACGGTGTCGCGCGGGACCGACAGCGCCTTCGCCGCCGACTCGGAGCCGTGGCCTCGCTCGAAGAGCCCGATCGCCGCCTTCCTGGCCACGATGTCGTGCTT
>CABSYS010000140.1:0-4748 GCA_902482045.1 uncultured Collinsella sp. | reverse complement strand
ATGCAATATATTTCTGTCATGTTGCAACGGATATCTGTCCATTACTACGAAAGGAACTCCATGCCGGGCAAAAAGAACCTACGCATGAAGGCGGCGCGCGCGGCGGTTGGCCTTTCGCAAGCTGACTTGGCCGAGGCCGTGGGCGTTACGCGCCAGACCATCGGCCTGATCGAGGCGGGCGGCTACAACCCCACGCTCAATTTGTGCGTGGCAATCTGTAAAGCGCTACGCGTTACGTTGAACGACTTGTTTTGGGAAGACGAGAGCGACGTCGACCCTGACGCTCTTTAGGAGTTCGCTATGAAATTTGAAGATTTAAAACTCGTGCAAAAGTGGCGTGAATATGCCGGCCCAAAGGATGAGCGCCTGGAGGCTGAGAACGCGAAGATCTACAAGATTGGTTTCGTGCTGCTTTCGTTTGGCATGTTGATGATCTTTTTCTACCAGTTTATAGCTCGACAGGTTGCGTGGGTTCACAGCGACGCCAGTGAAATGCCGCATGGCTTTGCAACGCCGTTCGAGGCGGCCATGTATTTGTGGCTCGTTCTCGTGATGTTGATTTGCGCAGGACTGCAAACGCGGAAGGGCTATGTCGATACCAATCGTTTTGGGCAAACCGAGCATCTTCCTGTTGGATATTTCCTGCTTCTCAGCGGTCTTAGCGGCACCGCGTTCGCGCTTGTTATTGCCGCAATGCGCTGTATCGCTGAGGCGCAGATCGTACCGCTCGAAAGCGTCTTTTGGTTGGCGAACCTGGCCACGGGCGTGTTCTGCGGTGCGACGATTTTCGCGGCCACGTTTGCTGGCCTGTGCGCAACGTTTTTCACGGCGAAAAGACGCCGTGCCAAGCTCGAGGCAGAACTCGACTCCTCTGACGACATCTAATGCGTAATGGGCTGGCTCTGGGTATTCAGAACCAGCCCATTTGATGTTCGACGAGCCGAGTTGGCGTCTCTCACAAAAGTAACTAGGAGCTAGCGAGGCTTATCAGAATTGACCTCATCGGCGGTGTCGTTTTCGAGGGCCGTGCGGCGGGCGCTGTAGGCGATGAGGCCGGCGCCTGCTGCGGCGAGTGCTGCAGCGGCTGCCGTGAGGGGAGCGTTGGCATCGCCCGTGCCCGCAAGCGCGCCCGCTTTTCCGGAGCGCTTGTTATTGCCGTGGTCCTTGCCACTGCCGGAGCTGCTTCCGCCGGAGCCGCCGCCCCCGTCAGTACCGCCGCCACTTGAGCCACCATCGCCGTCCGCCGTCATCGGGGCGTCGTGAAGTCCTGTCGTATCCGCGCTGTCGCATACGCCGACCTGAACTTCTGAGCGTTCGCATGACGCGTCGGGCACATGAAGCTCGTGCAGTACGGCACCCAGCGCCGAGTTCGCGCCCGGTCGAATTTCCTCGAGCGTTACGGGATCGAGCGCCACCAGATTACGCGCCTTCGCATACAGCGTTACGCGTTTGCCCACTTCGTCGCTCCAGCTCTCGGGGATGGCGAATCTCATGCGGAACTGTGCCGTGCAACCCGGTGCCAGCACGGCGTTGCCGTTGTCGGCTACCAGCGGGTGCGTTGCAAAACGTGCGCCCAGCGTCTCGAGCGCGTACTTCACGTGTGCCATGTCGTTGGCCGAAGCGTCCTCGGCAAGCTCTGGATCGTAGATTGAAGCCATGCGTGCGTTCAGTCCGAATCCGATGGAAGCGCTGGAGAACGGCTGGCTGGAGCCCTCTCGGTACAGATCGATCGTGCCGGCGGTCAGCAAGGTGTTGCCGTCGTTTCGCACCGTGACCATGAAGGATTCGCCTGCTGCTCCGGGCACCACCGCGCCCGAGGTGGCGACCGCGCCCGTCGGAGTGGCACACGCCACCAAGGGCACTTCGATGCCGTGCAGCTCTGCCTCGCTCTTCTCCGCGCTCACAATGTGCGTGGCGAGTGCGGAGAGCATGCCTCCCGACGTCAAAAATGTCGTTATCTGATCGACGGGATGGTCCAGCTCGCACATCACGAACGGCTCCGTGAACAGATCACCTGCCAAGGTGCTGGCGAAGATGCGGAAGTGCTTGCCCATCACTGCTACTGGGTTGCCTTCTTCGTCGTAGGTTTGTCCCACCTTGCCATCGGTGTTCTCTACATAGAGCACGCACCTGCCGTTGTTGCTTACGCTAAACGATGCCGGGCCACAGCCTGCGGCACCCACGGGCTGCGTTGCAAATGCCGATGCGCCTCGCGTCCAAGTAATATGCTGCAGCTGTTCGTTGACGGTTGGCAAAAAGCCCGAATGCTGTGGCCACGGCGCCGCACGGGGTACCGTGGCGTCTGGTGGCATAACGCCCCAGCCCGCAATGGACTGGCCGATCACGGCGTATGATGCGCAGCCGCAACCGTCTGCAGTCTCGTACGCAACGGGCACCACCATTTTGCCGTTGATTTTTTCGGGCTCGCCCAGCTCGATACTCGACGGTGCTTGTGGAAAGCGGAGAACTTGGCGGAACGTCAGACTGTCGCCCGAAACGTCCGACCATAGGGTAAAGCACTCCAGCGCAACCTCGGCCTCGCTGCCGAGCGCCTTTTCTGCGGTGGTCCCGCGGCGGTGGAGGTAAGCGCCCGACAGACGTCCGTCGACCAGCGCCTTGCCCACCGTGATGCGTGGGCACTGCAGACAATGGTGGCCATCCTCCTGAAGGCGGCCGCGCGAGATGCTGCGCCACGACGTGTGCGACATCACGCGAATTCCGTCGTTGCTTATGCGCAGACGCACAACGGACAGTATGCCGGCTGTGCTTGCCGTATCGAAAAGGGTGTTGTCGCCGTCGGGGCGCTCGCCCGAGACCAACAGCACGTAGGCGTCCTGGTTTCCTCTTCCGTCCGTATATTCCACCACGTCGAAGTCGTAATCGTATATGCCGTCGCGCTCCACGTCGTTCTCGCCAAACCCAAGGGGAAAGTCCACGGGCGTGGGAGCGGACCACGTGCCGTTTGCCTTTGTGTGCACCACTAGGCGCGAGCGGCCATTGTCGCCGTAGCGCACCGAGGCGATACGGAACAGGCATTCTACGCCGGCAATCATTGCCAGCTTCATGTGAGCTTCGCTGAGCACGCCAGTAAACAGCACGTTGTCGCTCGAGGGCTTGATGCCGCCACGCTCGTCCTCCGATACACCAGCAGAATTGGCGTTGGGGTCCGCAACGGCGTTCGTCGCCTGCCCGTTATAGGTGTACTCATACATCGGCGCGGCGTTTTCGCCGTTCTCTATCAGTGCGTGGACGAAATGCTCGATCTGCCCCGTGTCGTCGCTTTCTGCATCTGCCTCGAGTTCAATGCGCGTGACCGCTTGCTCCCAATCGCGTGCGACAGGCGCGGCGTTTACGACAGCGGCCTTAACCTCGGCGCGTGCGAGCAGCTCGGCGTTGGTGACGATGGTGGCCGATGCGATAAATTGCGGCACGCCGCCCGCCTTGATGTTGCCGGGCGTGCCGAAGCGGGCATCCAACGTGTAAGGCGTATCTCCACCCAATGCGAGCTCAGAGCGCTGGAGCACATACTGGTTGCCATTGTTCACCGACATATTCCACGAATCGAGGAGTGTGGGCCACGACCCCGACCAAGCCTTGGTGGTCCACTTGAACATGACGAACTGGAGTATCACATCGACATCGACGTCTGCACCTACGCGCAGTCGCGGAAGCTGGTGTCCATCTGCCTTCTCGTACCCAATGAACAGCGTGAGGGATGCGGCGCCGCGCACGGCAGACGAAGCGACGCCTGCAACGCCGGCGCCAAAGGTGACGGCAAGCCCGATCTGGATGGTGAACGAGCCCGAGGTGTTTGAATAGTCGAGCGAAATGTTTTTAAAAAATGCCGCGCCGCTGCCGTGCGTGTGGGCACCCACGGCGAGCGCCAGCTTCGCCAGCACCCAGGGGTTGACGTTTAGGAAAAACGGCACCGGTCCTAGGGTAAACTGCTCGGTCCAATTGAGGTCGGTTCTTACTTGAAAGAGTGCCTTAATATTGCCGTATGCGGGGTCGTTGTTGTTACCCCAGGTTTTGCCCACCCAATCGTAGGCGAGCGAGCCGTACAGCTGTGTGGCGATATCCATCGTGAACAGCAGCGTGCAATGGTGGCGAAGGAGCTTGGTGTTTCTTGGATCGGTGCCCGAACCGGCACTCATGCTTTTGTACTGATTCCACTTCCCCTCCATCTCGTCGAGGTAGCGGTTTGCTTGCTTGGCGCCCGACTCGCGCGGTGACTTCTTCCAGTATTCCGGATCAGGGTTGCCCGAATCGTTCATGTAGCTGGCTGGTTTGTATCCTCCGCCAAACAGCACGTACCCGGCAAACGAGAAATCGAACAAAATGGGGAACGAGGGCATCCAGCAGGTGAACTTATTGCCGCCGATGCCGGGAAACGCCGCCGGGAAATCAAACGGAGTGATCTCTTGGTCCATGGTAGTGGGGACGATAGTGGTCGATCCGGATTCCGCCTTTGCCGCCGGCGCGGTAACAACGGCCATAGGGGATGAGAGCGTGTAGGTTTTGCCCTGGTAGTCGAGGACAAAGCGCAGCTTGCATCCTTCCTCCAGAAGGTTTGACGCTGCATCGAGGAACTTGTTTTCGAGCGTGAACGTCGCCAGATTATTCGTGCCCGATGCGCTGGCCTTGACTTGGCCAATCTGCGTGACGGTTTCGGGTGAGCTACTCGTGGCGGGCATTACCTTGTTGATGTGCAGCGTTGCCTGTCCACCCTGTGGCAGATGTGCCTGCAC
>CABSYS010000139.1:0-4781 GCA_902482045.1 uncultured Collinsella sp. | reverse complement strand
GTGCTTTCCGTCTTGCGCAGGACTGTAGAGCAGCAAACTTAACCCCCGCCCCCAGCCCCGGAGACCCTCCCGGAGGGGCCCAAAAAATATTTTCAAAAAAGTTGTTGCGCACCGGACAGACTTCTGTGTATACTAATCCCCGCAGCGCACGCGAGCGGAAACAAACGCGAACGACTGCCTGGGGAGTTAGCTCAGTTTGGTTAGAGCGCCGGCCTGTCACGTCGGAGGTCGCGGGTTCGAGCCCCGTACTTCCCGCCAACGCAATTAAAGCCACGTCTTTGGACGTGGCTTTTTGCGTTTGATAGGACCTTGATCCCATCGGCCCCTTTCACCCAAAACAAAATCCTTCCAATTCCCGGACAAGCTCCGTTTGAGACATGTGCTCAAACAAAGCGTTTGTTGCGCAACACCTGTTCAACGAAGCAGGGGGTTAGGTTATACTGATTTGCACTATGGGCCGTTTTTGATGCAAGAGGCTTCAAACGCGGCATTCAGTGGGCACCCGTTTTGCTATTTGGGCGTCCATACGGTCATTGGTGTCTCGACGCAAGCTCGGCTCCGGAGCTCGTTCGAGCTGTTCCTATTCCTTGAAAGGGGAAAAATGGACATATCGAGGAAGACTGATTACGCCCTTCGCATGCTCGCGATGCTTGCCGAGGACCCGGAGCGTCTGCTTTCTGTTCGCACCGCCGCCGAAGAGGTCAATGTCCCGTATTCGTTTGCCCGTTCGATTCAGCATGGTTTGGTTCAGGCCGGTATTGTGGAGAGCCTGCGTGGCGTCCATGGCGGCATGCGTCTTAAGGTCAGCCCCGACGATGTCACCATCCGCCAGGTCGTCGAGGCCGTTCAGGGCCCCATGGTCATGAACGATTGCACCGCGCCCGATGGCGACTGTGCACGCATGGGTACGTGCTGCTATCATCCCCTGTGGGCCGGAGCTCAAGCGCTGATGCGCGACTACCTCGATTCCGTTTCGCTGGGCGATATCGTCGCTCACCGCCAGTTCCCGGCCGTCGATTCCAAGTTCGCCGACCGCGACGCGTTTCCCGAGTACGCCACCTGTGCGTGCGCTTGCCGGGAGGAATAGCGCCGCATAAGGAGCATAGCCATGATTCAGGACCCCTTTCGTTCGATGATTCGTTCGGAAGGGGTCCTGCGTTATCGCGACCTTCCGTGGCGCCGCACGCGCGACCCGTACATTATTTGGCTTTCCGAGGTTATGCTGCAGCAAACGCAGGTGCCGCGTGTGGAGACGCGTATGCCCGCGTGGCTCGACTGCTTTCCGACCGTACAGGCGCTCGCTCAGGCCGCTCCTTCCGATGTCTTGGATGCGTGGCAGGGGATGGGCTACAATCGCCGCGCCCTGGCGCTTCATAGAGCCGCTCAGTGCGTTATGGAAGACTGGGGTGGGGAGTTTCCACGTGAGACGCGCGACCTGGTCGCCCTGCCCGGTATTGGCCCGGCGACGGCGCAGGGCATCCGGTCGTTTGCGTTCGATCTACCGGGTGTGTATCTGGAGACCAACGTGCGCACGGTCTTTCTGCATCATTTCTTTCCCGACGTGCCGGCCGTTCCCGATCGCGAGCTGGTGCCGCTGATTCAGGCCGCCTGTCCGGCGGCCCCTGGTGCGGCGGTGGATGAGATTGCGCCCTTTGCCGCGCCTCAAGACGATGCCGACACACCGCGCGCATGGTATTACGCGTTGCTGGATTACGGCGCGTATCTTAAAAAGACGCTGCCCAATCCGTCCAGGCGGTCGGCGAGCTATAGCCGTCAGTCCAAGTTTGAGGGCTCGCGCCGTCAAAAGCGCGCCCATATTGTGCGCATGCTGCTGGCTGCGCGCGATGGGCGGCCGTCGGGCATTACGCTCGATGAAGCCGTTGCAGGCGTTAACGAGATGGAGGCGGCAGCCGGCCGCGAGCCGGTCGATCACGATCTAGTCGCAGGCATTTTGGCCGACTTGGAGCGCGAGGGCTTTTGCCGCGTGGAGGGTGACCGCTGGCTAAGCGTGTAGCCCACCCGAATCTGAAAAACAGGATTGTAAGGTTTAGATTTTCGACATGAGGGCATCCTAAAGGCAAGGCCGCTCGAAGCCTACGGGCGGCATGTTGAAGGGAAGTACACCTATGGATTTTGAGAATTCCCAAACCAAGAAGAACCTCGAGACCGCTTTTGCCGGTGAGTCCCAGGCACACACCAAGTATCGCTACTACGCATCTAAGGCCAAGAAGGATGGCTACGTTCAGATCTCGAATATCTTTGCCGAGACGGCGGGCAACGAGTCCGAGCACGCCAAGCTGTGGTTTAAGTATCTGCACGACGGCGCCGTTCCCGACACTCTGGACAACTTGCGTGATGCCGCTGCGGGTGAGAACTACGAGTGGACCACGATGTACGACGAGTTCGCCAAGACCGCCGAGGAGGAGGGCTTTACCGAGATCGCCGAGAAGTTCCGTGGCGTCGGTGCCGTGGAGAAGGCTCACGAGGAGCGCTACAACAAGCTTGTCGAGCGCATTGAGTCGGGCGAGGTGTTTGAGCGCGAGGGCGTGAAGGTGTGGAAGTGCCTGAACTGCGGGCACCTGCATGTTGGTGCCGAGGCGCCCGAGGTGTGCCCGGTGTGCAACCACCCGAAGGCGTACTTTGAGGAGCGGGTGGTGAACTACTAGCGCTTGGCGCTGGCTGCGGAGCGCAGGGCGGGAGGCCGGACTACCTTCCCTCCCCGCTCACGGCTCCGCAGGGTCGCGTTGAGGGAAGGTAGTCCGGCCTTCCGCCCTGCGCTCCGGCTTCGGTTCGTTGCGTGCTCGTTCCTGAAAAGCTGATAAGAAGTTTGTGTGCCGCCCCTTTTGGGGCGGCACGTTTTTGTATGGGGACTGGTTGGGACGGCACCGTTCATGGGTGGGGTACACTGGGTAGCGACTTTTAGTTTATCTACTACCTGATGGGGTGTTTTTGTATGGGTAAGAAGTCTCGGGCTCGGGTTGCTGCGGCGGGGACTCGCAAGGATCCTGGTCGTCGGGTCCCTGAGGGCAAAAAGGCCGATCGTGCCGAGAAGGACAAGAAGGTCGGCGCGCATGCTCATCCTGAGTGGGCGCCTCACCTCAATACGGCTAGCGAGGATCTGACTGCTAAGTTGTTTACTCTGGTCGAGGTTATCTTGGGCGTGGTGCCCGTGGTGGTCATTGGCTTGTTCTTGGCTTCGAAAGATGCCACGAGTGTGGATAAGCTCACCGATGTCTTTTCTCAGGATCCCTCAATGGTGGTTACGTTTATCTCTGCGTGCCTGCAGCCGTTTGTGGCGTACATGCTGTACATGATCTATCGCAAATACTGCGAGGGTGATGCGGGCTTTGCCGCCGGCAACCTGATTGGCCTCTTGTGCTCCGAGATTTTGCTGCTCAATATTCCTGGCGTCATCGGCATGGGCATCTTGTTGTGGCGTGTCTGGCGCAACGTCGCCCCGCACTTCGAGAGCTGGCTGTTTGAGCGCCGTGTTGCGGGCGTGTTGGCAGATATTGCCGGTTCGCTCGTGATCCTGGCCCTGGCATTTATGTGTGCTACTGCCTCTCGGGGCCTTGCGGGCATGTAGCCTGTCTTCACCAGCTGCGGAGCGCGTGGCGGGAGGCCGCTTTGCCTTCCCTCCCCGCTCACGGCTTCGCAGGGTCGCGTTGAGGGAAGGCAAACCGGCCTCCCGCCCCGCGCTCCGGTGTTGGGTCGTCGCGTGCTCGTTACAGAAAAGCTGATAATAAGTTTGTGTGCCGCCCCTTATGGGGCGGCACGTTTTGTTTGGGGTCCCGGTCTACACAATTTCCGTCAAGCTTTTGGTCAGCTTTTGGTTAGTTGGCGGGTTGGTGGAAGGGCAAAAGATCATTCGATAAAAAAGCTCAGAGAAAGTGCTGGTAGGGGAGTTGTTGAGGTTTTCGACAGCTTTTGTCAACAAGAAACTTCGCAGTTATTGCTACGGATTGCGTTGCCGTGGCCTTGGCGGTGCGGGATGCTGATCGTAAGCGTCGAATGCTCCGATTTTGGAGGCCAGCATGGATCTGTTTCTTGAGACTCCGCAGCAACAAGCTGAGCGCATGCTGCGTCAGCAGCAACGACTCATGGAGATGCAAATGCAAGGGGTAGCCGCCCAGCCCCCTGCGCAAAACGTTACGCCCGCGGTTTCGCCTGCGGGCGGATCGGCGCCAGAGAACTATTCCGTACAACAAGATTCATATGCGCAGGAGCTTGCGTTCGACAAATGCCGCACGCGTCACCGCCGCGTGGGCCAGCGCCTGCGCACATTGGCGATGATCGTGCTCATTCCGCTAGGACTCGCGGCGATTTTCTTGGTCTCGTATGCGCTCACCTGCATCCTCAACGGTGCTTCGCCCGGCGAAGTGCTCCAACATCTGTCAGCCCTGGGCCAGCGCCTAGGCGACGTCATGACAACCATTCGCACCGGCTGGGAGAGCTAGCGTTTTAGCGTCCGCGGCTCTAAGAGAAATTTGTCTGCAAGGCAGTGGGTGATCCGTGCGTATGGCGGGGTAAGATTGATCGCGGTTTTGATTAGTGCTCGATTGGGTTTGTTGGGCGGAGTTTATGTCTGCTATTGATATTGTGCTTGTTGTGATCGCCTTGGTGGCGGTGGGGGTTGCTGTGGCTTGCGCCCTCCAGCTCAAGAGCCTGCGTGCCGAGCTGCGGGAGCGTGGCGACAGTAGCGCGGAAACGCTGGCAGCACTCGAGCAGGCTAACAACGCGCTCGATGCCCTGAACGTCGCGCTGGCCGAAACTCGCCGCAC
>CABSYS010000138.1:0-4866 GCA_902482045.1 uncultured Collinsella sp. | reverse complement strand
ACCTTTGCCGCTGCCTCGACAAACGACTTCCACAGGTTAAAGTCGGTCTCGAGCGTCTTCCACGTGTACTCAGGGTGCCATTGCACGCCCAGGCAGAAAGGCTGGCCTTCGACCTCAATACACTCGGGAACGCCGTCGGTTGCCTTGGCGACCAAGCGCGTGCTTTTACCCAGACGATCGACGCAGCAGTGATGTGCGGAGTTGGTCTGGATCAGCCTGTGCCCGCCAACCGCGCGCTCCAGCAGCGAGCCCGGCACGACCTCGACGGGATGCACAGGGTCGTTGAGCACGTGGGTGTGGCGCCACTGCGTGCGGCCCTCGCGAGCGCCCAGGCTTGGCACGTCCATGCACAGGGTGCCGCCGGTGGCGACATTGAGCAACTGCGTGCCGCGGCAGGTGGTAAAGAGCGGCTTTTTGGCACGGAGCACCTCGCCGACCAGCTTAAACTCAAAGCTATCGCGAATCTCGCAGCAGAGGGTGGGATCGCAGGGTCGATCATCGCCCCAACGTTTGGGATTGACGTCGGGGCCGCCGGGGATGGCGATGCCGTCGGCGATATCAACGTAATGACGGATGACCTCAATGTCCTCGGTGATGGACATCTGCAGCGGCAGGCCGCCAGCGGCAAGGATGGCATCGACAAAGACACTTGCGATTTCCTCGTTGGGGGAGAGCATCTCGGTTAAAAACGGCTCCGCCTCTTCCCAGCGCGGCGCGACGAGGATGAGCGGACGGTCGGCGGGGGCGACGTCGACATGCGGGGTGTAGGACGATGAAGTACGGGTTCCAATCATAGGTGTTGCTTTCGAATCTGAAGGTGACAGGGCGCATGAGAGACGTGGGACAACGCTTCCGATGGATTTGTCCCACGGGGTGGCTGGTTAGTGACCCTTGATAGAGTTGAGGAAGTCCTGGGCGCGCTTGGTCTGGGGATGGTCGAAGAACTCGTCGGGCGTGCCGGTTTCCACGATCTGGCCGTCGGCCATAAACACGACGCGGTCGGCCACGCGGCGGGCAAAGTTCATCTCGTGCGTGATGACGATCATCGTCATGCCCTGCTGGGCCAGGCGAACCATGACCTCGAGCACCTCGTTGATCATCTCGGGGTCAAGGGCGCTCGTGGGCTCGTCAAAGAGCATGGCCTTGGGTTGCATGGCAAGCGAGCGGGCGATGGCCACGCGCTGCTGCTGGCCGCCCGAGAGCTGTGCGGGCACCTTATCGGCCTGCTCGGCAACGCCTACGCGGCTCAGCAGGTCCATGGCGCGCTCACGGGCCTCATCCTTGGAGACGCCCAACACGTCGACCGGCCCCAGCATGACGTTCTGCAGCACCGTCATATGTGCGAACAGGTTGAACTGTTGGAACACTATGCCCAGCTCGGCACGCATGCGGGCAAGGTCCTTGCCTTCCTGCGGCAGGGGCTCGCCCTCGATGAGGATCTCGCCCGAGTCGATGGTTTCCAGGCGGTTGATGGTGCGGCACATGGTCGACTTGCCCGAGCCCGAGGGCCCGATCACGACGACGACCTCGCCGCGGTCGACCGACAGATTGATGTCGTTGAGGACGTGCAGGTCGCCATAGTGCTTATCGACGTGCCTGAGCTCGATCAGCGGCTGATTGCCGGTAGAAGAAGTGCTCTGTGCCATGGTGCTCGGCTCCTTATGCTTTGAGAACGTGGGTACTTAGCGGATGATGGTTGCGCCGGTCTTGTGCGAAACATAGACAGCGGCCTTGTTGATCGCGACGTTGATGAGGATGTAGATGACTGCGATCACCAGGTAGACCGACACGAGGGCGTCGTAGTTGGTAATGAGCACGCGGGCGTTTTGCATGAGGTCGGGGTAGCTCACCACATAGGCGACGGTGGTGTCTTTGACTACGACCACAAGCTGCGAAATCAACGACGGAATGATAAACCGAATGGCCTGCGGCAACACGATTTTAAAGGTGATTTTAGCTTTGGAGAGACCGAGTGCCTGGGCGGCTTCGACCTGGCCGCGCGGCACGGCATTGACGCCGGCGCGGAAAATCTCGGCAAGTACGCCGGCTGCAGCGAGCGCAACGGGAAGCGTGAGCATCCAAAACGACGGCAGCGCGATCTTGTACTGGGGCAGCACCAAAAAGAAGAAGTAGATGAACAGAAGGCTCGGCACGCCGCGGAAGAAATCGGTGAGCACGCGGCAGACCAGCTGCAGCGGCTTAATGTCGCTGGTACGGCCGAGCATAAGGGCTAAGCCCAGCACCAGCGCGATGGCGCCAGCGGTGAGTGCGACTTTAACGGTGCCCTCAAAGCCGGCAAGCAAGAACTTCCAGGTGGTGAGGTGCGTAAAGAAATACCAATAGTGGACCGAAAGCTGGCCGGTCACATAAAAGCGCTGCAGTACCAGGGCGACGAGCGCGGCGACGGCGACGAGTGAGATGGCGGTGCCGATGCGAATCTTGGCGCGCATCTTGGGGCCGGGAGCCTCGTAGAGCGCATCGCGCATGGTAAGCGCAGGGGAGGAGTGCTTGCTCATCGGAGGATCCTCACCTTCTTATCGATGTAGTTGCCAATGTGGCTCACCACAAAGGCCGTGCCCAGGTAGCCGAGCGCCGAGATGAAGAACGCGGCGACGCCGCCGAGCGAGCGCGTGTTGATGTAGCTCACCACGCCGGTAAGCTCTTGCGGCTTAAGCGGCACCTGACTGCCGAGCGCAGTGGTGAGCATGACGGCGATAAAGAGGTTGGTCATGGGCAATACGCTTGAGCGCAGTGCCTGCGGAATCACGATTTTGGCGAGGATGCGGTTAAAGCTCATGCCGAGCGAGCGGGCGGCTTCCACCTGGCCGACGCCGACGGTGTTGATGCCGCTCATAAAGTTTTCGGAGCCAAAGGCCGAGCCCAAAAGGACCGTGGCGACGATAACGCAGGTGCGGTAGGGCAGAACGACCTTGAGCGGCGGCAGCGCATAGACGACGATGATGAGCAGCGCGATGCCGGGGATGTTACGGAAGACCTGGACATACAGGTCGCCAAAGACGCGCAGTGGCTTGAGCGGCGACACGCGCATCACGGTGACGGCGACGGCCAGTACCATGGCGATGGCAAACGACTCAAGCGTCATGCCCCAGGTTGCTAGCAGCGCGTCGATATAGTTCTGGCCATAGAGCGACCAGAGTTCGGAGAGACTCATGCGGACCTCCCGCCGATAAGGAAAGGGGCTCCCGTGTGTACGGAAGCCCCGACAACTCAGTGAGGAAACAGTTTACCGCAATAAAGCGCATCATGCGTTTCCATATGGTTTCGTTGCGGCCGTTACCAGGCTCGCTGCCTAGGCGCCGATCTCGGGCAGCTCGGGAACGTTGGTGTCGCCCGTACGGTCGCCGATGCAGATCTGCCACAGCTCAGTCCAGGTGCCGTCGTCCTCGATCTTCTTAAGGAAGTCGTTGACAAAGGCGACGCCGTCGGAATCGAGCGGCAGACCGATGCCATAGGGCTCCTTGCTGCCGAAGGGCTTGCCGGCGATCTTGTACTTACCGGGCTCGCGGACTAGGGCGCTCTGCTGCATGTTGTTATCGATGACGTAGGCGTCAACGCGGCCCTGCTGGAGTGCCTGGCGGGCCTCCTCGTCGGTCTTGAACTCCTGCTGGCTGGCCTTGGGAGCGAACTCCTCCAGGATGGCGGGGCCGTTGGAGCCGGACTGGACAGCGACGTTCTTGTCGGCCAAGTCGTCGACGCTCTTGATGTCGTCGTTATCGGCGAGCACCAGGATGGCCTGCTGCGTGTAGTAGTAGGGGCCGGCAAAGGAGACAAGCTTCTTGCGTTCGTCAGTGATGGTGTAGGTGGCAAAGACAGCGTCGACCTGGCCGTTCTGCAGGACGGACTCGCGCGTGTCCGAGGTCACCTGGGTGATCTCGACCTTGTTCTCGCCCAGAATGTAGTTGGACAGGAGCTGTGCGATACCGGCGTCGAAGCCGCGGGTCTGACCGTCTTTCTCGTTGAGGAGGGAGAAAAGCGTAGAGGTCTGAACGCCGCCGATCTTAAAGACGCCGGCGTCCTTGACGGCCGTGGCCCAGGTGCTGGCGGCGATGGCATCGTCGTCGGCTTTGGGGCCGTTGTCGACGAGCTTGTCGAATGCCTTAGCGTCGAGCGTGGCGGAAACCTCGGTATCCTTGGAGCCCTTGGAGGAGCCGGCGGCGGAACCCTTGTCGGCCTCGGCGCTGGTGTCGGAGCAGCCGGCAAGACCAAGGCCGGCGACGGTTGCGAAGGTAGCGGCGACAAAGCCGCGGCGGTCGAGAACGACCTGCTGGGAGAGGTTCTTGCTCATGGTAGAACACCTTTCTCAATAAAATCCCTAGCGGTTGAGTAGAGTTATACCCTATCGCGCTCAAATGGGTCAACACGAAATAACTCAGAAACATACCTACCTTATGGGCTATTGTACCTACCAAAAAGGGACAGGCACCTTTGTGGTGGTTCTTGCAGATGTGACGGCCTGCCTCGCTGCTTTGTCTCAATCTGTAACAGGTAGACGAGGAAATGGGTTCTAACTGTTACAGATCGAGATTTTCTCTTCAGGGGAATTCGAATGTCTCAATCTGTAACATCTGGACGGCCAAAAGGTCTCTATCTGTTACAGATTGAGACAAAGGTCTGGGACTAAGACGTCTTATCTAGATCTGTAACAGTTGGACGGGAATTCGGGCCCTAGATGTTACAGATTGAGATAATTGAGCTGTGAAAACAAAAACCTCCGCAAGGGTGCTTCCCTTGCGGAGGTTTTCTTACTCGTTGAGTAGCCTTACGGCTTCGGCGGCCATGTTCTCGACCGTCATGCCGTTCTGAGCGAGCAGCTCGTTGGGGTCGTAGCGGTCGGGGAAGCCCTTG
>CABSYS010000137.1:0-4885 GCA_902482045.1 uncultured Collinsella sp. | reverse complement strand
ATCTACACCTATTAAGTCGTCGGCAGCGTCAGATGTGTATAAGAGACAGTCCCATTCCTGTTCGTAGATGTTGAGCGACTTCACATACCGCCCCTGGGCACCCATGATGTCGCGGACCAGCCTCAGAAAGAAGCTGATACACGAGGTATCGAAGCCGTCTTCCAAGTCTTCCGGATGAACGGCGCCAGGCCCGTCGACCGCCGTATCGCTCAGGCGCGCTATGTCGTAGAGGTAGAGCTGCCCCGCCGTCAGCCAAACATCTTCGACGCACGCGATACGCACCGCAATCGCACCTTCGCGCCAGTGCTCTTTTTGCACGATATGTGGGTCGTAGACATCAAAACGACGGTCGGTGCGCGTGTCACGCAGCGCGACCATACCAGTCGCAGGATCCTTGTCCAAAATGCCAAAGCGCGAAAAATAATGCGTGTCGCGCACTTGTTCGAGCCGCCTGAGCGAAGCAGGCGAAAGTGACGCCGGCGGTTCGTCAACATACAGCTCAAGCAGCGTCTTGCCATGGTAATAGGGACGCTCGAACAGCAGCCAATCGGTAAATGCCATGTTATAGACCACGATTTCATTTTGCGAGGGCTCCTCGCAATAGCTGAGCCATGGATCAACGATAATCTCGAACTGCTCGCGCGCCGACTCCAAAAACTGAAACTTGCGCAGCATCCAAAACTGAGCCATGTCGGCAATATCGTTACCGACAGATTCGGCCAGACGTCCCCGGTCCAAAACATGATCAGCCATGGCATCCTCCTCAAACTGATGAACCTCAATTTGAGCTTACGAGGAGGGCCGGTGGTCGCCGCCAGCGCGGGCGAAATGGGCATCAGGCTGCAAACCAGATGCTGACCAAACACTTGACGGGATACTTGCAGATTATACAAATTGCCACAAAATCGCAGGTAGAACTAGACGAATCACCCGCGCCGCTGTCCATAAGCAACTAAAGCCGCCACATAAACAGCAGAGCGCGACGAACGCAAACGTCAGCAGGCAGGCAACCAGACGTCGGCAAACGAGCAAAACGCTCGCAAACCCGCAAGGAGTGTCCCCGGATGCCGGCACATAAGGAATGTCCCCAACTGCCGACACTTTGGGACATTCCTTATGTGCCGGCCGTTGGGGACAGCCCTTGCTGATTCGATTGCTGAGTAACTCCGTGATTGCCTTACAGCCCCAAGGTCTCGGCAACCTCGGCGGCGCAGGCGAGGGCATCGGCCATGGCGCTTACCACGAGCGAGCTGCCGTTGCGGGCATCGCCGGCCACATACACCGGTGCGGCATCCGCAGCAACGCCATCCACGCGGGCCGCAAGGTGCGAGCCCTCGGAAGCCATCACAGGCAGCGAACGACCAGCGGTGGCAACAGGCACGCCGACAGCTTCGAACACGCTGTGTTCCGGACCCGTAAAGCCGCAGGCGATCAGCACCAGCTGCGCCGGCACCTCGTGCTCGGAGCCCGCGATGCGCTCGGGCTTGCCGGCCGACCAATCCAGATCGACCACGCGCAGGCCCGCGGCCGCGCCCTTCTTGTCCAGCAGCACTTCGAGCGTATCCACGCCCCAAGCACGCATCTCGCCGCCCATGGCCGCGATGGCCTCCTGCTGACCGTAGTCGGTCTTCTTAACGTTGGGCCACTGCGGCCAAGGGTTGCTCGCTGCACGCTTATCGGGCGCGGCCGGCAAGAACTCAAACTGACGCACGCTGCGTGCACCCTGGCGCACCGCGGTACCCACGCAGTCGTTGCCGGTATCGCCGCCGCCAATGACCACAACGTCCAGGCCGCGCGCGTTCACCGCGGGCTCACCGCCATCGAGCACCGAGACGGTCGAGGCCGTCAGGTAGTCCACGGCATACACCACGCCCGGGGCATCCACATTCGTAGCCGAAAGGCCGCGAGGTGCACGAGCGCCGGCAGCCACCACGACGGCGTCAAAGCCATTGAGCTTGGCTGCTACCGCAGGGTCCGTCACGTCGGCGCTCAGCTCAAACACAATGCCCAGCTCGCGCATGAGCGCCACGCGACGCTCGACCACGGACTTCTCGAGCTTCATGTTGGGAATGCCGTACATGAGCAGGCCGCCCGGGCGGTCGTCACGCTCAAACACCGTCACGCGGGCACCACGACGCGCGAGTTCCCATGCAGCCACCAGGCCAGCAGGACCGGAGCCCACCACGGCAACCGTGGGTGCGTCCTCCCCTGCCGGCTCAAAGCGACGCGGGCCGCCGTTTGCCCATTCGTGGTCGCTGATCGCGCGCTCGTTATCGTGAATCGTCGTGGGCTGGCCGTCGACCGAACCCAGGTTGCACGCGGCCTCGCACAGCGCCGGGCACACGCGACTCGTGAACTCAGGCATGGGCGAGGTGAGCGACAGGCGCTCGGCCGCTTCGTCCCAGCGGCCGCGGTACACCAGCTCATTCCACTCGGGAATCAGGTTGTGCAGGGGGCAGCCGCTCGGGCGTGCCTTGCCAAAGCTCGCACCCATCTGGCAAAACGCCACGCCGCACATCATGCAGCGGCTCGCCTGGGCACGACGCGCATCGTCGTCGAGCTCCACGTACAGCGGATCAAAATCATGGCTGCGCTCCCCCACGGGGCGAAGCTCGTGGGTCACGCGATCGATATCAAGAAAAGCACCGGGCTTACCCATGGCACTTACGCCTCCTTCTTGGTCGAAGCAACAGGGTTGGCAGCAACGGGTGCAGTGCCCGCAGCACCGCCCACGGCATCGAAGCGAGCGACATCCGCGGCGCTCGCGCGACCGGTCACGATGTCAAACGCCAGCTCCTCGGCCTGCGCATGTGTCTTGCCCACGGCCTCACCCGCCGCGACAATCGCCAGCACGCGCTCGTACTCGGTCGGAATGACCTTCACAAAGTGCTTGCTCATCGTCTCAAAGCTGTAGAGCAGCTTAATGCCGCGCGGGCTCTGCGTCGCGTCCACGTGCTCTTGGATGAGCTCGCGAATCTGCGCCAGCTCGTCTGCCGTCGGAGCCTTGAGCTCAACGCTCTCGTGGTTCACACGGGCATCGAGCGTGCCGTACTGGTCGAAGACATAGGCCACGCCACCCGTCATGCCGGCGGCGAAGTTCTGCCCGACCTCGCCCAGGATGAGCGCCAGACCGCCCGTCATGTACTCGCAGCCATGGTTGCCGCAGCCCTCGACCACCACGGTGGTGCCGGAGTTGCGAACGCCAAAGCGCTGGCCTGCCAGGCCGTTAATGAAGCCGCGGCCGCTCGTGGCGCCAAAGAACGCAACGTTGCCCACGATGATGTTCTCGTCGAACTTGTAGGTCGCATGCGGGTTGGGGCGCACCGACACCTCGCCGCCCGAAAGGCCCTTGCCAAAGTAGTCGTTGGCGTCGCCGCACACGTTGAGCGTAATACCGCGCGGCAGGAAGGCGCCAAAGCTCTGACCGGCCGAACCATCGCAATCGATGGTGATGGAGCCCGCGGGCAGCCCCTCGGGATGCGCCTTGGTCACCGCGTTGCCCAAGATGGTGCCCACGCAGCGGTTGACGTTGGCGATGTCGGCGCGGAAGCGAATCGGACGCAGGTGCGCACGGGCATCGGCCGTATAGGGCACGAACAACGTGGAGTCGAGCGTCTTGTCGAGCTCGCTGTCCGCGGCCATCTGCGGCAGGAAGTGGCGACCGTCAGCACCCGGGATATGGGCACCGAACTCGCAGGTCGCGCTCGCCAGCACGGGCGACAGATCGAGCAGGTTGGCCTTGCGGTTGCCCGGGACCTCGATCTGGCGCAAGCACTCGGGATGGCCGACCATCTCGTCGACGGTGCGGAAGCCCAGGCTCGCCATGACCTCGCGCAGCTGCTCGGCAACAAAGAGCATAAAGTGCTCAACGTGCTCGGGCTTGCCGCGGAAGCCGCGACGCAGGCGGCAGTTTTGCGTGGCGATGCCGGCCGGGCAGGTATCCTGCTGGCAGTCGCGCTGCATGAGGCAACCCATGGAGATGAGCGGCATGGTCGCAAAACCAAACTCCTCGGCACCCAGCAGACAGGCGACGGCGACGTCGGTGCCGTCCATGAGCTTGCCGTCGGCCTCGAGCACCACGCGGGAGCGCAGGCCGTTTTGCAGCAATGTCTGCTGGGCCTCGGCAAGGCCGAGCTCCAGCGGCAGGCCGGCGTGCCAAATGGAGTCGCGCGCCGCGGCGCCCGAGCCGCCATTGTGGCCACTGATCAAGATCTTGTCGGCGGCACCCTTGGCCACACCGGTGGCGATGGTGCCGACGCCGGCCTCGCTGACCAGCTTGACCGACACGCGCGCACCGGGGTTGGCGTTCTTAAGATCGAAGATCAGCTCCGCCAGGTCCTCGATGGAGTAGATGTCGTGGTGCGGCGGAGGCGAGATCAGGCCGATGCCGGGCGTGGACTGACGGACCTCGGCGATCCAGGGGTAGACCTTCTTGCCGGGCAGGTGGCCGCCCTCGCCGGGCTTGGCGCCCTGGGCCATCTTGATCTGAATCTCGAAGGCGCTGCACAGGTAGCGGCTCGTCACGCCAAAGCGCGCGCTTGCCACCTGCTTGATGGCGGAGTTCTTGGAGTCACCGTTAGCCAGCGGGGTCTCGCGGCGCGGATCCTCGCCGCCCTCGCCGGAGTTGGAACGGCCGTGCAGGCGGTTCATGGCGATGGCCATGCACTCGTGTGCTTCCTTGCTGATGGAGCCGTACGACATGGCGCCGGTATTAAAGCGGCGGACGATATTGAGCGCGGGCTCCACCTCGTCGAGCGAAACCGGCGTGCGGCCGTTGTCGTCAAAGTCAAGCAAGTCGCGCAGGCGCACGGCACGGCCGGTGCGGTGCAGGCGGGCGCTGTACCTGTCTCTTATACACATCTCCGAGCCCACGAGACATGCGCAG
>CABSYS010000136.1:0-5020 GCA_902482045.1 uncultured Collinsella sp. | reverse complement strand
ATTAATGGATGGAAACGGATGTTCTATCGGGACACACATTTTGTCCTATAAGCCTAGACGGTAGCTGGCGTTAGGTGAGTTGCGCAACACAATTGAACAGCGCTCATTTGAGGTACACTGCCAAAGGATGGGACAAGCTGGCAAGCGCATTGACCTGCGCAAAGACTGATTGGTTGGGGGATAAGTTTCAATCGGACCACGCTGAACAAAAACTTGCCATTTGCGTACCAACAAACATCCTAAACCGTAGCATCGCTCTATTCATCTAGCGATACATATGGTCTAGCGTTACGGTGTCCATGTGGTCGAGTTGAGGAGCGGGCATGGTTAACGATTTGGGCAATATGGACGACCTCGAGCTTATGCCGCTGGGCAGTAGTTATACGGTGCGGCGCGATCGCTTGATGAACGAACTTATCGCCAAGGGCCGAAAGGCCGGCATCGTAGTCCTCTACGCGCCTGATGGCTTTGGGAAAACCTCGGTGCTGCTGCAGTATGCCCAAGAGGTTAAAAACGATCCGACGCGAGGTCCCGTGCGGATCATTGAGGCAGACCGCGCCATTGGGCGCGAGGTGTTTATGCAGCTCGAGGTCGTTACCGAAGAGCTTAAGGACAAGCCGCACTCCCTTATTGCAATCGATAACGTGCCTAACCTCAGCCAGGGCGAGACCGAGGAGCTGATTGACCGAATCCGAAGCCTGCGTGCTATGGGGGTTGGGGTTTTTATGAGCTGCCGTCCTTCGAATCGCCAGCTGATTCATGGACTAGGCGATTCGATTAAAGTCAACGCGCAGATGCTCAAGGTGCATGCCTATGAGTATTCGGCGTGGGCATCTGCGTTTTCGATTAGCACATCGCTCGACTTCTATCAGCTTACGCAGGGCGTGCCCGAGCTCGTCTCGGCTATGCAGTCGGGGCTATACGGGCAGGGAGACGTTGCCCAGATGCTCGAAAACGAGATCGTCAATATCTACGGTGCGGCACTTGTTGATCTGGCGTCGCTCGAGAACAACGCCCTGTTTAGTGTGGCATGCTTGATGGTCTTAATGGGTGAGGGCAATATTTCGGAGCTCGAGGCTTGCGGCGTTAGACTTTCGGCGATTGACCAGTCCTATCTTGTCCGCGATTATCCCATTTTTGGCGTTGATCCGGCAGACCGGAGCTTTACCTGCTTGGGTACCGAGGACAACGCGCGTCTGCGATTGCGCAAGCTGGTCGCCGAAATTCGCCCCGAACTCGTTGTGCGGGCGGCGCGTATATTGATTAAAGCGGGGCGCTGCGATACCGCGATGGACCTTGCCGACGCGTTTTTGGACCGCAGTGCGGTGTTGGAGCTTGCCGGGCAGTATGGGGTCGATCTGGCCCTGACGGGGCATGGAGGGGATGTTTGCCGCGCGGCGCTGGGAAAGACCGAGTCAGATGGCCAGGCATCGGAGCCGACGCCTGACGAGGCGCTCGGCATCTATCTGGCGGCGGTGAGCGTCTCCAATACAAAGCTCGCGCGGTATATGGCCTCAATTATCGAGCATGCGGGCGAGCAAGCGATTTGCGAGCTCGATCCCGTGTCGTGGAAGGTGGCGCACGCGTTTACGGCTGCCTGTTATGGAGATGGTGGTCTGGGGCTTCCGGCAAGCCATGCAACGTTGGAGAGTGAGGCGTCTTGTGCCGCACTCGACATGCTGTCCGCACATGCCGAGATAAAGCATGGGCTGACCGAGCGGGCGAAGGGCGGCGAGATCCTCGCGGGGCTCAAAACGGATAAGGCCTACGATTGCGAGCTCGATATCGCGGGGACGTTTGTGCGGGCGGACCGCATGTTGACGGAGCTGTTTGATGGGTCGTATGCAGGGACTGACGAGCGTGATGACGAGATGGCCCTGACGCTCGAGGCACTCGAAGCGCGTGGAATCCGAGCACTCGCCATCTGGGTGCGCATGGTATTATCGGCGCGGCGTCTGCTTGCCGGCATGCCGGTGACCGACGAGCAGGCATTCAATGAGCTCGACCGTTTTGCCGTGCGCGTGCGTGACAATCAAGTCCAGTTGTTTGGCTTGATACTGGAAGGCTGGCAGTCGCTGGCTGAGGGGCGTCCGGTCAATGCCAAATTCCGTGCGGTGCAGGTGCTCAGACTTGCCGAGGAATCGATTGGATACATACGCGACAACGCACTGCTGCTAGAGCGCGCGGCGTACTTACGCAATACATCGATGGTATCGGTGCGCGAAGAGGCAGAGCTGCTCGATTTGAGCCGAACGCAGGTCGGTGGTGCCGAGGCATGGATGGTGGCGCTGCATTTGGCCTCCGCGGGCCGCGATAGCGACCTTGCAGCCTGGATGTCCATGAATCGCCCAGGGATTTTGGATCCGTCGTATCGGCTGTTTGCGCGTCTTGCAATGCATTGTCTGGGTGAGCCGGCTGCTAGAATTCGAAAGAAGCTCCCGGTGCGCGAGCTGTCGCGGTATTCGCTGCGTGACGACTTTGAGGGCGAAGGCGAGCGTCTGTTCCAGGCTGGCGATGCCGAGGGTGTCGATGTGATTGGCCATATCGAGATCCGCATGTTTGGGGCGTTTCGCGCCGAGCGCGACGGGTTTCCCATCACGGATAAGATGTGGCGCCGCAAGAAAGCGGCGACGCTTGCCGAGCGGCTTGCGCTGGGCATGGACGCACTGGTCGACCGCGAGACGCTGGCTATGGAGCTGTGGCCCCATGCCGAGTTCAATAGCGCCCGTAACAATCTGTACTCGACGATATCGCGCCTGCGTTCGGCCTTGGGGCCGACACCGGACGGCAAGTCGTGTGTGCTGATTCAAAACGAGTGCATTGGGCTTAACGGCGATTACGTCAAGACCGACGTGCGGTTGTTTGATCAGATAAGCCGCGAAGTTTTGGGAAATCGCACGGGTGCGCGCGGACCCCATCTGATTGAGCTGTGCCTTAAGATCGAGCAGCTCTACGCCGGCCCGTTGTATGTTCCCAATGGCTGTAATCCCACCTACTTTTTGCGTATGCGGCGCATTATGGAATCGAAGTATATCGACTGCATGATTCGGGGCGCGAATGCCGCCCTAGAAGAAAACGATCTCCAGTCGGCGGTATGGCTGGTGGAGTCGGGGCTGCGGCAAGAGACGGCGCGCGAGGACATGGTGCGTTGCGCTATGCGCGTCTACGGTGCGGCGGGGCGACGACGCGATATCGTCGAGCTGTACAGTGGGCATATGCATTACCTGAGGGAGCAGGTCAATGGCGTGCCCGAGCCCGAGACGCGGCGTCTGTACGAGCGCTTGGTGGAGGGCAGGCTTAACCGCGTGCTCGTCGAGCGATAAAAAATGAGCGTCCGAATTGCTCGGACGCTCGCAAGCTTGATGTATGTTGGCTCGCCGGATCGTTGGCTCTTAGACGAGCTTAATCTTCTCGATGTCCTTGCGCGAGGACTCGCGATACAGCGAAAACTTGCGGCCGATAACCTGGACGACCTCGGCATGGCAGCGTTCGGCGAGCTCTTCGGCGGCCTCGCGGGCGGAAAGGCTGGAACCATCGAGTACGGAGCACTTAACGAGCTCGTGCTTCTCCAGGTAGGCGACCGTCTGCTCGACGGTGCCCTCGTTGATGTCGGACTTGCCGATGATGATGGCGGGGTTGAGGTGATGGGCCATGCTGCGAAGCTGCTTGACCTGGGCTCCTGTCAGTGCCATGGGTTCTCGCTTTCTATGTTATGGGGCGCCCCACGATGGGGCCTTAATCTACGTGAGCTGTCCCACGATAGCGCAGGAACGGCGCGGTGTGGGGCGTGTTTGCCCAGTTCAAAAAGAATGCGGATGACGAGCGGGAGAACAGCGCGGGTTACAGGCGGACGTGTACGGCGGCCGAAAGCGGTCTATGGACGGCCCGAAGAGACCGGCTCCCATGCAATAAACGCCCAACGGACCTTGCGGACGTGGTCGAGCATGTAGCGCCCCTGCGGCACGCCCTTGGACCCTGGCTCGCCGGCATGGGGATTCTCAATCATATGCTGAGCGACGTAGTCGCGCAGACGGTCAATCTTATCCTCGTTACCGTGCTCGAGCATGCGGGAGAAGTCCACCACGCCCGCCTCAAGGCTATCGAAGGTATCGCGACGAGGCGATTCAAAGTACGTAACCTGCGGCAGGGCACCCATCTGAATGAGGATATTAAAAGCATACACAAAGCCATTACTGCAGGTAACCGAGGCACCGATGGCGTTCATCAGGTGCAGGTCATAGCGCGGGCTGGAGTTGGCGACCATCGTGACAGCACAATGTCGACGAGCCGTTCGATCAAGCTTGGCAAGCGCGCCTTTTAGGTTGGTCGTGGTGACAGAGCGACTGGCAAAGGCAACATCTACCGCTTTTTTTGCGACCGGTCCAACCAAATCCCAGTCATCATCCCAAGCAAGCTCAAGCGGTGTAATGCGATCCTCGAGCCCATAGTACTCAATGCCAGCATCAAGGGTGCCCAACATGGCAGGGGAAAAATCAGCGGCAATCACGGGATGTCCGTCTTGCGCAAGCGGAATGGCAATCGACCCAGCCCCACATCCCATATCCAGCACGGATTCACCAGGCTTTAACGCCAACAGCTTCATAAAGTCCCGGGCATACGGAGCAGTCTCAAGCGGCCGAAAATGCCGAGCCCGCTTATCCCACTCAAAAGAATCATCAGCCCGCCGCCGACCAGCCTGCAAGCGCATCCATTCGCCATTCCAATCAGCAGAAAGTAGCTCAGAGCGAGCATCCCCATCAACCACGGGCCAACCTCCTAGCAACAAAAAAGCGACTCCTCCCAAAAGAAGAGCCGCAACCAGCATATATCAGAAAGAACCGATCCAACGCCAAACCGCCGTATCGACCATGTAGTGCAGGAGCGAAGCAACTGCAACCGGGATAGAACTCAACTGAGATCCCGATGTGCGGGAGCCCCGGGGAGGGCGAATATATAAGGTCGATTGCGAGTTCCGCACGAGCCGGAGAGCACTTAATGTGCTCTCCGTGCGAGTCAGGAC
>CABSYS010000135.1:0-5069 GCA_902482045.1 uncultured Collinsella sp. | reverse complement strand
GTCGGCAGCGTCAGATGTGTATAAGAGACAGGCTCGGGCAGCGGCTCAAGCGCGGCGTCGATGTTGGCAGCCGTCCACTCATCCACGCCCTCGAGCGCGGCCTTGGCGGCATCCAGAATGGCGCCCATGCCTTCCTTGGCCAGGCCCTTGTTGACAGACTTCTCGTCATACTCGAGCGTCTCGGCCGTGGCAAAGATGGGGGCGGCGACGGTCACGGCGTCGGCCGGCATCTTGGTGCGCGGCTTGACGATGGCGGCAAGCGCATCGATCCAATCCTCGCCGTACTCGACATTACCCTCGATGAGACCTGCCTCATGCAGCTCGGGGACCATGATCTCGTCGGCAAACTGAGCATCGGACATGCCGTTGATGTACTCGGCATTGACCCAGTCGAGCTTCTTGGGGTCGAAGGTCGCCGGGTTCTTGGAGATGCGGTCGAGCGAGAACTTGCTGGCCAGGACATCGCGCGGGATGATCGTGGTCTCGCCGTCGAGCGACCAGCCAAGCAGCGCCAGATAGTTGACGAACGCGTCAGGCAGGTAGCCGGCATCGCGGTACTCCTCCACCGAGGTGGCGCCGTGGCGCTTGGAGAGCTTCTTGCCGTCGGCGCCCAGAATCATGGAGATGTGGGCGAACGTGGGCACGGGCGCGCCGAGGGCCTCGTAGACCATGACCTGGCGCGGGGTGTTGGACAGGTGATCGTCGCCGCGGATGACGTGGGTGATCTTCATCATGGCGTCGTCGACGACGGTCGCGAAGTTGTACGTGGGCGTGCCATCGGAGCGGAAAATGACAAAGTCGTCGAGCTCCTTGGCATCGAAGGTCACCTCGCCGTGGACGGCGTCGTGGATGACGACGTCGCCGCGGTCCTCGGGCACCTTGATGCGCAAGACGTAGGGCTCGCCGGCCTCGATGCGGCGACGGGCCTCCTTGGGATCAAGATCGCGGCAGCGGCGCTGATAGCCCTGGAAGGGGTCCTTGCGCTCCTGGGCGGCCTTGCGATCGGCGTCGAGCTGTTCCTTGGTGCAGAAGCAGGGGTAGGCCTTGCCCTCGTCCCAGAGCTTCTGGGCGGCCTGCTTGTACAGGTCCAGGCGCTCGGTCTGAGCGTAGGGGCCAAAGTCGCCGCCCACCTCGGGACCCTCGTCCCAGTCCAGGCCCAGCCAACGCATGGCGCGCAGGATGATCTGCGTGTTCTCGTCGGTGGAACGGGTGGGGTCGGTGTCGTCGATGCGCAGGATGAACGTGCCGCCGTTTGCGCGGGCGAAAGCCCAGTTATAGATAGCGGTGCGGGCGCCGCCGATGTGCAGCTTGCCCGTCGGTGAGGGTGCAAAGCGGACGCGAACGTCTGATGCCATGGAAATCTCCTCGATTGCAGGATGGATGTCTAACTGCATCAGTATAAAGCAACAAAGCGACCTCCGCACAAAGGGCACCGACCCACTCATTGGGGACAGACTTAAATGACTACCCAATGAGCACCTGGCTGGTCATTTAAGTCTGTCCCCAATGAGTAGGTGCGGAAAGGGTGTGAATGTTGGATTTACGCGATATGATGTGCCCTTGCATATAGAGCTCGGCGGAATGGTAACGGTCGCCGGGACACGTTTTTGAAAGGACAATCATGTCAGAAGAACTTCGTTCCATCCCACCCCAACACGGGTCCTTTGTATTTACGTCGGAGTCGGTGACCGAAGGTCATCCCGATAAGATTGCTGACCAGATCAGTGACGCCGTCCTCGACGCAATCCTCGCTAAAGAAATAGAGCTGCAGGAGCAGGGCTACATTGCACCCAACGGCGTGCCCGCCAACGTTGAGAACGTCCGCTGCGCCTGCGAGACCCTCGTGACCACCGGCACCGTCATCGTCGCCGGCGAGATCCGTACCCAGGCCTATGTCGACGTGCAGGAGATTGCCCGTGGCGTTATCCGTCGCATTGGCTACAATCGCGCAAAGTTCGGTTTTGACTGCGATACCTGCGGCGTTATGAGCCTCATCCACGAGCAGTCGCCCGATATCGCCCAGGGCGTCGACGAGTCCTTCGAGACCCAGACCGGCGCCACCACCGACCCGATCGACCTGATCGGCGCCGGCGACCAGGGCATGATGTTTGGCTATGCCTCCAACGAGACCAAGACCCTCATGCCCATGCCGCACTACCTGGCGAGCCGCCTGGCCGAGCGCCTGGCCGCTGTGCGTCACGACGGCACCCTGCCCTACCTGCGCCCCGACGGCAAGACCCAGGTCACGGTGCGCTACGAGGACGGCAAGCCCGTCGAGGTCACAACCATCGTCATCTCCACGCAGCACGCCGCCGAGATCGAGGACATGGGCAAGATCAAGGACGACCTCATCGAGCACGTCATCGCCCCCGTCATGGCTGCCGAGAACATGCCGTGGGACAACGCCGACATCTATGTGAACCCCACCGGTCGCTTTGTCGTGGGCGGCCCCATGGGCGACACGGGCCTCACCGGCCGCAAGATCATCGTCGACACCTACGGCGGTTACGGCCGTCACGGCGGCGGCGCCTTTAGCGGCAAGGACTGCACCAAGGTCGACCGCTCCGCCGCATATGCCGCGCGCTGGGTCGCCAAGAACGTGGTAGCCGCCGGGCTGGCCGACCGCTGCGAGGTCGAGCTGGCCTACGCCATCGGCGTGTCCAAGCCGCTGTCGATCATGGTCGACACCTTCGGTACCGCGCATGTTGCCGAAGACAAGATCGTCGAGGCCGTCGAGAAGACCTTCGACCTGCGCCCGGGCGCCATCATCCGCGACCTGGACCTGCGCCGACCGATTTACGAGAAGACGGCAGCCTACGGCCACTTCGGCCGCGAAGACGCCGACTTCACCTGGGAGAAGACCGACCGAGCCGAAGAACTCAAAGCAGCCTGCGGCCTGTAATTGCAAACCGCTAAGCTCGCAACAACATACGCACTTCCAAAAGAAGTACCGGCCCCAACCGGTACTTCTTTTTTATTAATCCGGTGGCGAAGATGAGCCAACACGGGGCACGGAATAGGTCACCAGCCAATGAATTTTGCAGCAGAGCGACTCCAACCATGTATCCTAAGTTCCGAGGGCTTTAGTATTTGGTCGGCCGCGAGTTCCGCACGAGCCGGAGGCCACTTAATGTGGCCTCCGTGCGAGCAGGACTGTCCGAGCAGGCGACCAAATACTAAAGCACTCGGAACGGCGGGACAGAGTATGCCCCCCTCGGGACGACGGGATAGAACAGGAGCGCATATGGCAGGCAAGCCGCAAACACTAGCTACGACCTCGGCATTCGAGATCTTGGGGCCCGTCATGGTCGGCCCCAGCTCATCGCACACCGCCGGCGCCCTGCGTTGCGCACAGGTGGCCGCCAGCCTGCTCGAGGGCCGCATCACCAAGGTCACCTTTGGCCTGTGGAACTCCTTCGCCCACACCTACCGCGGCCATGGCACCGACCGCGCGCTCGTCGCGGGCATCCTGGGCCTCGACACCGATGACGAGAACATCAAACAGGCCTTCGACCTCGCACGCGAGCAGGGCCTCGATTATCACTTTGACATCAAGGGCGACGACGCCTCCCTCCACCCCAACACCGTCGATATCGACATGGTCGACGACACGGGCGCTACGGCGCAGGTCCGCGGCGAGAGCCTGGGCGGCGGCAAGATGCGCATCAGCCGCATCAACGGCGTCGGCGTCGACATCTCGGGCATGTACTCCACGCTCTTCGTGGCGCATCAGGACGTCCCCGGCGTACTCGCCGCACTCACGAATCTACTCGCCTACGCGCACGTGAACATCGCCTTCTGCCGTACCTACCGCACCGAGGTGGGCGGCCAGGCCTACTCCGTCTTTGAGACCGACGGCGCACCCGATGACACCGTCATCCCCATGGTGCGCAAACTCGACAACGTCGGCTACGCCACCTTTATTGAGCTCCCCGGCTCGGCGTCATCGCTCTCCCCCGGCGTCTCGGCCAAGGAGGTCTTCGACGACGGCGAGCAACTGCTCGACGCGTGCGAGGAGCTGGGACTCGGCATCGGCGCCGTCATGGCCGTGCGCGAGGGGCGCCTTACCGGCGAGGCGCACGCCGTCGCCGCCATGCGCCGCGTGCTCGACGTCATGCGCGAGGAGACCACGGCCCCCATCGCCAATCCGCAGCGCTCGCTCGGCGGGCTTATCGGCGGCGAGGCTAAGCTCGTCGATGCCACCGGCCGCAACGACCTTAGCTCCAGTTTAATGGGCGCCGTACAGACCGAAGCCGTGGCACGTGCCATGGCCGTACTTGAGCGCTCCGCCACTATGGGCGTGATCGTCGCGGCCCCCACGGCAGGCTCCGCGGGCGTCGTGCCCGGCTGCGTGCTGGCCCTGGCCGACCACCTGCAACTCAATGACGAGCAGGTCATGGACGCCCTCTACTGTGCCGCCGCCATCGGCCTCAACCTCACCACAAGCGCCTGCGTTGCCGGCGCCGAGGGCGGTTGCCAAGCCGAGGTCGGAAGCGCCGCCGCCATGGCAGCCGCCGCGCTGGTGCAGATGCTCGGCGGCACCCCCGAACAGGCACTCGACGCCAGCTCCATCGCGCTGAGCAATCTGCTAGGCCTCGTTTGCGACCCCGTGGGCGGACTGGTCGAGGTGCCGTGCCAAAACCGCAATGCCATCGGCGTGGCCGCGGCCTTCAGCTCGGCCCAGCTCGCGCTCGCCGGCATCAAAAGCCTGGTGCCGTTTGACCAGATGGCACATGTCATGCTCTCGGTGGGCCACGCGTTGCCGGCCACGCTGCGCGAGACGGCAAAGGGCGGCATCGCGCAGGCTCCGGCCGCACTTTCGGCCTGTGCAAAATGCGGTGTGTGCGGATAGCGACTAAGAACGACTCAAAGGTGGGACATTTGTCCCAGCTCTTTCGAATGCCACCGTTTCCGTACCACAAACAGCAGGGCAATCGCTATAATGCAAGCCCAGTAAAAACACGATGAACCGCAAGGCGAAAATCGAAGGATATGCATACGATGTCGCAAAACGATCGAACCTGTCTCTTATACACATCTCCGAGCCCACGAGACATGCGCAGATCTCG
>CABSYS010000134.1:0-5071 GCA_902482045.1 uncultured Collinsella sp. | reverse complement strand
TCAGATTCTGTGGTGCCCCCAGCGGGATTCGAACCCGCGATATCCACCTTGAAAGGGTGGCGTCCTTGGCCGCTAGACGATGGGGACAGCGGGAAAGAGTATAGCAGACTTTTTTGCCGGCGCGTATATCGTTGGCAAACTGGAAAACCACCACAAAGGAGTAGGCTTCTATTCCGATTTTCAAATATCTCAATCTGTAACATCTGGGCGGGCAAATCGGCTCTATCTGTTACAGATCGAGACAGACGGCAGGCGTCGGGACGAACATCTCATTCTGTAACAGCAAGACGACTTTTAACGGTCTAGATGTTACAGATTGAGACAAACCGCTGGGGCGGGTCAAAACCACCACAAAGGTGCCTGTCCCCTTTGTGGTGGTGAGGTGCTAGGGGAGGAGCTTCATGGCGGCGTCGTGGGCGGCGTGCTCGTAGGTGTCGTCGAGAGACTTGAGCGGCAGCAGGGCTGTGGCCTGCGTATCGCCACGGCGCTCGAGGGCGTGGGTAATGAGCCAGTCGGCGAGTTCGGGGTTCTTGGGTAGCGCTGGTCCGTGCAGGTACGTGCCGATGACGCCCTTGTAAATCAGACCCTCAAAGCCGTCGTCTCCGTTGTTGCCGGTGCCCGTGACGACGGACGTTCCGAGCGGCGTGGCATCTGCGTCGAGCAGAGTGCGGCCGCCGTGGTTCTCGAATCCCACAAAGGGCTCGGGCGCCAGGTCGGTCTTGACGGCGACGTTGCCGATCAGGCGGTCAGAACCGCGCACGGTTTCGGCGGAAATGACACCCAGACCTTCGATTCGATTCTCGCCCATGTAGTATGAACGACCGAGCAGCTGGTAGCTACCGCAGATGGCAAGCAATGAGCCGCCATCTTCAACATAGGACGCGACCTTGTCTTTTTGAGCGAGCAGCTCATGCGCCACGGCCAGTTGGTCGCGATCGGAGCCGCCGCCCATCATGACGATATCGGCATCATGCAGATCGAGCACATCGCCCATGCGGACCTCGTCCACGCGCACGGGAATGCCACGCCAGGCGCAGCGGCGCTCGAGGGCGATGACGTTGCCGCCGTCGCCATAGAGGTTGAGGGCATCGGGATAAAGGTAGACGATGCGCAGCGGGCGCGAAAGCTCGACCGGCGCAATATCGGTGGGGACAGCGCTCCCATCGGCGCGTGTTACGGCGCAGGAGGCAACCGAGCTTGCATCGTCGTCTTTAAGCCCGTCGAGCTCCTTGACCAGCGGCGGGAAGGCCGTGTAGTTGGCGACGGCGTAGAAAGTGTCGCCAGCCTCCTCGTCTGCCACGGCGCCAATCGCCTGCTCGATATTCGAGATGATGGCGGCGTCGATGCCGGCGTACTTCAGGCGTACCTGCATATCGTGCGCGCGCGTGCCGCCAGCAAAGGCGACAAGCCCCGTTGTGTCGGCGATGCGCTCAAAGTCGACGTCGTAGATCCACGAGACATCGTGGCCGTCGGCGTCGTTGTCGTTCAGGAAAAAGGCGCAGAGCCTGCCACCTGCTGTTTTAATGGACTGGATCTGGCGATCGAAGCCCACGGGATTCTTGGCCAGGTTTGCCTCGACGGTACGGCCGGCGATATTCCAACGGCCCATGCGACCACCTGCTGGCACGTAGGCGTCGAGCGTGGGCTGCAGGCGTGCGGCGTCTACGCCCAGCTCGCGCGCCGCAAAGAAGGCTGCGGCTACGTTGTAGACCATATACAGGCCGTTGTAGCGTGTGGCGATGTGCACGGCAGCCGCGTCGGGCGTAGGTCCAAAGACCAGGTCAAAGCCGTAGCCGTCGCAGCCGAGCTCCACGCCCGTCACGCGACGGACAAGCCCAGGGCGGGCCCAGCCGCACGAGGGGCAATGGTATGCGCCAAGCTGTCCGTACTGCACATAGTCGTACTCCAACGGTGCGTTGCACTGTGAGCAAAAACGCGAGTCGCTAATGCGGTCGGACTCGGTGTCGGTGGCGCCGTCGATGCCAAAGGCAATACTCGCGTTGGGAACGCGCGCGGCAATCGAGGCGCACAGCGGGTCGTCGGCGTTGTAGATGAGCGTCGTTGCCGGCGAAAGCTCCAACGCGTGGGCGATGACCTCCTGGGTGTGATCGATCTCGCCATAGCGATCCAGCTGGTCGCGGAACAGGTTGAGCAGCACGAAGTACGTCGGCTTGAGCTTGGGCAGGACGCGCACGGTGTAGAGCTCATCGCATTCAAAAACGCCCACGCGCTTGCCGCCGCCGGCTCGCTTGAGGCCGCTGCGCGCTTCGAGCAGTGCGCCCACCACGCCCGGCTCCATGTTGTTGCCGGCGCGGTTGCATACCACGGTGGCGCCGCTGGCGGCAACGGCGTCGGCGATGAGGTTGGAGGTGGTGGTCTTGCCATTGGTGCCGGTGATCACCACGCTGCGGTCGACCAGGCTCGCGAGGTCGCTTAGCAGCTCGGGGTCGATCTTCATGGCGATGCGGCCGGGAAGCACGCCACCCTGGCGCTTGAGGACAGAGCGCAGTCCCCAGCGGGCGATATCGCTCGAGGTGCAGGCGAGAGATGAGCGGAGGTTCATGAAATCGTTCCTAACGTAAACGACATGGTCGGGGCGATCGCGTCGCTAAAAGCCGTAGCGGCGCGCAAATTCCTGGGCAAGCTGCGATACATCTTCGCAGGCGTTGGCCCAGGGGGCAAAGTCGGGGGTGTCCGAGATAATGCCGTCGGCTTCCCAAACCGCCTGGTGCGAGAGGTCCCAGGGGTCGCGCGGCTCGGGTCGGCAAGGAAGATACGGCGTCTGGTACATGGGGTTCAGCAAGAAGAACGCGCCACCCTCGCAACGGTTAGCGAACTCACGCAGCGCGCGCGTCGCCGGGCGCATCTTGTTTGTTTTGAACAGCAGAATCGTGCGGGCGAGCAGATACCAAGGAGAGTTCTCGAGCGCGTCAGCCCCGATCTCTTCCTCGAGCTGGTGAGCCAGGGCAAAAAAGCCGTCCTGGTCTTCCAGGCGAGCGAGGGCAAGCAGCACGGTACCGGCGGCCCGGGTGGGATAGCCTTCTGCCTTAAGGACGCGGCGGGCGTAGTTGGCAGCAGCGCGGTAACGAGCGCTCGCCATGCACAGCTGCGAGATGGCCTCGAGCGTGTGGAGCCACCCGATAAGCGCCGGCTCGCTCACAGTAAGGTCTGCTGCGGTGACACCGTCGGCCAAAACATTATTGGCCCAGTAGTGCGGAGCCTCCATATCAAACCCGGGCACGCTCTGTTGCAGGTAGTCGGCCGTGCTCGCCTCGAGCTTCATCAGGTCGCCCAGGCAGGCATCGACGGGCGTGTCCGCCAGGATGATGGCGAGCAGCTGCGCATCGACGGCAAGTGCATCGACGCGGACGATCTTGAGCAGCTCATCGCGCATATCGTCGAACAGACGGTTGCGCGTCTGCTCAAACTCCTCGTCGCTGCCCATGTCCTCGATGCGACGAAGCTCGTCAAGCAAATGACGATGAACGCCGGCATAGGACAGCAGCGCTTGGGCATGCTCGGTCTGCGCATACTTGTGGGGGTTTGCGCTGATGTCGTTATGGACAAGCTCGCGTGCTGCATCGGTGAGCTCGGGGTGCGACGCCAGATAGGTGCGCTCCAGGTAGGCGGGGATGTAGACGCTCGGATCCATTAGAGGTCCCCTCCCTTAAATGGAAGCCCCTGCTCGGCCGCCCGCAGGATGCGCTCGTCGATCTGGGAACGCACGATATCGTTGGTGGCGACCCAGGCGGCAAAGCTGGCGTTGTCGGGAGCGCCCAGGCCCTCCTGCAGCACCGGCGTCGCCTCGGACAGGGCAAGGACAAGCTCATCGGTGGAGCCCGGACCTACGTTGACGCGAGCATAGACGCCATCGGGAAACTCGGTTTGGAAGTAGAGTGCCTCGGCTGCGTGCGGGCATGAGTGCACCAGGATGCGCAGGTAGTGCTCGGCGCCCTCGTAATCCAGCTCGCGCCAGGCTGCGCTCATCAGTGCGATGAGCGTCCACGGGTCCAGGTCGCGCTCCGCATCTTTGGGGCGGCGGCGCAGCGGCGTGTTGACAAGATAGGGTACGGAGTGGGCGGAACGAAAACGCTTGAGCTCCTCGGCAGGGTATTCGAGCTTTGCCATGGCAAGCATCGCGGTATGGCGGACGCCAGCGGGGTCGTTGGGCGCAAAGTCCAGGCTGCGATTCGCGGCATCCAGCGACATGCGGTAGCGGCCGCTAATGAGCGCGCGCGATGCCAAGGCGGCAAGCCAGCGCAGGTAGGGACGGCGGGTCAGGTCGCCTGCGGCCTCACGCTCGTAGGGGTCCTGCGCCGAGGCAATCTTGAGCGCCAGATCGTGCTCCACCTCGTCGCACTTGGACACCAGATACTGCACGTATTCCTCGTTGGATTCGGCGGTGAGCGCCGTCAGCATGCGCTGGGCATCCCAGTTGGCCGGATCGAGTGCGGCTGCCTCGCGAAGCATGTTCTCGGCAGCGGCCTCTTCCTGCTCTGCCTGGGCGTCGTCGGGGATAAAGGGGATGCGGTAGTCGACAGCTTCGACGACCTTGGCGATGAGGTGCCCGGCGCGGTCGCGATCGTGCACGATGAGCGGCGCGGGGTTGCGGGTGAATTGTTCCATCAGACGCTCTACGGCGGGGCCGTCGGTGAGTGGAATATTGTCGCGGCGCAAGGCCTCAAGAACGAGGCGATGGCAATCCTCTTGAATGGGGTCGAATGCCATGGGGCCTCCTTTGCTGCGGTTAGGGTTCAAATGTCTCTATATAAAGTTCTAGTTTACCCGCATGTGGCACACCGGGGGTGCCGCACTTGGACTTGCACCTTTGCACCACGAAGACGGATGTCGCACAAATGTCGGCACCTCGGTTGCGCGGGTGGTATCACGGTGCCGTAAACGGTCGATTTTTGGCGGCGAACGGGGCACATTTTTGAGGGGCACAGCCCTGCCCGGGATATGTAGTCAACCCTGATAAAACGTTTGCCCAGCTTGGGGTACGAATGCCCCACAAGAGTCTTCAGGGATAGAAAAAACGTTTCATCATTGTCAGCTTTAGGTGAATAACTGA
>CABSYS010000133.1:0-5132 GCA_902482045.1 uncultured Collinsella sp. | reverse complement strand
ATCTGCGCATGTCTCGTGGGCTCGGAGATGTGTATAAGAGACAGATCAGGGGCGACACGCCGTGCCGCTCACACATGGCCTTGAGCTCGTGGAGCTTATGCAGAGTGCCCGGGATAAAGCTCTGGCCGCCAAAGCCGGGGTTCACGCTCATCAGCAGCACCATGTCGACAACGTCTATGATGCTCTCGAGCACGCAGACGGGCGTGGCAGGGTTGAGCACCACGCCGGCCTTGACGCCGCGCTGCTGCAGGTGCGTGAGCGTGCGGTGCAGGTGCGTGGAGGCCTCGTAGTGCACGGTGATCATATCGGCACCGGCGTCGGCATACCAATCGACCGTCTCGTCGGGGTTCGAGACCATCAGGTGCGCGTCGACCGGCACGTCGGTTGAGCGCTTGACGGCCTTGAGGATGTCAACGCCAAAGGTGAGGTTGCCGGTAAAGTGGCCGTCCATGACGTCGAAGTGCACAAAGTCGGCACCGGCGATTTTGTCGAGGTCGCCCTTGAGGTTGGCCATATCGGCCGAAAGGATGGACGGAGCGATTTTAATGGAACCCATGATAGTAGCCTTTCTGCGCTAGTCGGTGAGTCCGTAGAACTCTTGAGAAGGGACGCGGTCGGTGAGAATCTCGAGCGCCCTATCCAAAGTAACACCGTTATAGAGCGTTTGCTCCACGGCAAAGGTGAGCGGAATGTCTACGCCCAGTGAACGGGCGAGCTCGCTGACGCTGCGGGCCGCAACGGCGCCCTCAACCACCATGTGCGTGCGCCCCTGATACTCGTCGAGCGACACACCGTGGGCAAACTCGTAGCCAAAGGTGCGATTGCGCGAATGCTCCGAGGTGCAGGTGGCAATGAGATCGCCCATGCCGGCAAGGCCCATGCAGGTCATGGCCTGCCCGCCACGGGCGTGTGCCAGTCGACTAATCTCGGCCAGGCCGCGCGTCATGATAAGGGCGAGCGTGTTGTCGCCCGCGCCGGTGCCGGCGGAGATGCCGCACACGATGGCGATGACATTTTTCATGGCGCCGCAAACCTCGACGCCGGTCATGTCCTGCGACAGGTAGATGCGGAAGGCCGTGGATAGGAGCAGGTCCTTAAAGGTCTCCCCTATCTGCGGGTCTTTGCTGGCGATGACGGCGGCAGAAAGTCCGCCGCGGCAGATCTCCTCGGCATGGTTGGGGCCGGAGAGCGCCGCCACGCGTGCCTCGTTACCGATCTCGCTGGCAATGACCTCGCTCATGAGCAGTCCAGACTCGGGCTCAATACCCTTGGTGAGGCAGAGCACCGGGGTATCGGCGGCGATAAAGGGCGCTGCCCGATGGCACACGTCGCGCAAGTGCGTGGAGGGCACGGCAAAGATGATCGCATCGGCACCGTCGAGCGTCTGGGCGAGCTCGGTCGTTGCTACCACGTTGTCCGGCAGCTCGTAGCCCACAAGGTAGCGGGGGTTGCGGTGCTCACCGTTAATGCCGGCGGCCGTCTGCTCGCTATGGGCCCACATGGTTACGCGCGCGGCTCGCGCGGCGGCAAGGCCGGCGACGGCGGTTCCCCACGAGCCAGAGCCAATCAGCGCAACATTCATGACTCTCTCCTACTTATCGTCGGGCTCGGTGACGCGCTTGGTAAACGAGAGCTTGGACTCCTTACCGGTCATGAGCTTTTTGATGTTCGCGCGATGGGCCCACACCACGGTGATGCCGATTATCGCCATGCAGAACTTGAGGCCCAGGCTGCTGTACGGAAAGACCGCGCAAGCAGCGATGGGAAGACCGATGGCCGCGGCAAGCGAGCCCACCGACACAAACTTGGTGATGGCGACGGCCACGATAAACATGCCCAGCAGCGACAGGCCAATGGGCCAGTACCAGGCAAGAATCACGCCCAGGCCCACGGCGATACCCTTACCGCCGTGGAAGTTAAGGTAGGGAGAAAAGATGTGTCCCCACACGGCAGCCAGGCAAATGACGCCGAGCATCCAGTCGCCGGCGGCACCGGGAGCCATGATGCTCACAGGGAAGCCATAGCCCACGCTCGCGATGAGCGGACGGGCGATAAGGACGCAGATGGCGCCCTTAAGGCAGTCGAGCAGCAGCGTGAGCGCGGCCACCTTGGGGCCGGCCACGCGCAGGGCGTTGGTGGTGCCGATGTTGCCGGAGCCCGCCTTGCGGATATCCGTGTGGTTGAACACGCGGCCTAGGATCAGGCCAAACGGAATCGCCCCGATAAAGAACGAGACCACGGCGCAGATGGCGGTCAGCAGAATCGGATTAAGCATCCTTTTGCTCCTTCTTCCTAAAGAAGAGTCGAATGGGCGTGCCGGCAAAGTTGAAGGTCGAGCGCATGCGGTTCTCCACGTAGCGCTGGTAGGTGTCGTTGACCAGATCACTATGGTTGACGAAGAACGTGAACGTCGGCGGATTGACGCCCGTCTGGGTCACGTAGTGCATGCGCAGGCGGCGTTTGCCGTCCACTACGGTGTGGCCAAACTCGCGCAGGTCGGTGAGGAACGTGTTGAGGCGCGAGGTGCTGATCTTTTGCGAGCGCGTCTTCTCGGCAGCGTCGACCATCGCCCAGATCTTCTCGACGCTGCGGCCGGTCAGGGCAGAGATGCGCAGGTACTGGGCCCAGGGAGCCATGACGCCCAGACGGCGGTCGACGGTCTCCATGCAGGCCTCGCGCTTGCGGTCATCGTCGAGCAGGTCCCACTTGTTGAGCAGCACCACGATGGCGCAGCCGCGCTCGATGGCAAGACCCATGACCTTCTGGTCCTGCTCGGTGACGCCCACGGAGGAGTCGACGACGAGCAGCGCCACGTCGGCGCGGTCGATGGCGCGCAGGCCACGGACCATGGAGTAGTACTCGATGTTCTCGTACACGGTGCTCTTCTTGCGAATGCCCGCGGTGTCGACCATGCGGTAGTGCCTGCCGTCGCGCTCGACGACGGTGTCGATGGCGTCGCGCGTGGTGCCGGCGATGTTGGACACGATGGAGCGATCGGCACCCAGGATGCGGTTGAACAGCGACGACTTACCGGCGTTGGGTCGGCCGATGATGGCGACGTTGAGCGCGTCGGGGAACTCGTCGGCGACCTCGTCCTCCTCCTCGGGGAGCAGGGCCACGATATCGTCGAGCAGGTCGCCCGTGCCATGACCATGCAGGGCCGAAAGCGGCGTGGGCTCACCGATGCCGAGCGAATAGAACTCCCAGATGCTGTCGTTCTCGCGATCGGGGTTATCGAGCTTGTTCACCAGCAGAAAGACCGGCTTGTCGCAGCGCTTGAGCATACGGGCGACCGACTCATCCTCCTCGGTGACGCCGGTACGTCCGTCGACCACAAACAGGATGACGGCGGCTTCCTCAGCGGCGGCGAGGGCCTGGTCACGAATGGACGTGGCAAAGACGTCGTCGCTCTTGAGCGGCTCGATGCCGCCCGTGTCGACGATGGTGAACTCGCGGCCGTTCCAATCGGCCGTGTGATACGAGCGGTCGCGCGTGACGCCGCGGGACTCGTGGACGATGGCGTCCGAGGTCTGGGCCAGGCGGTTAACGAGCGTGGACTTGCCCACGTTGGGGCGTCCGACGACGGCGACGATAGGTTTCATCTGCTCTCCTTTAATGGGTAGGGTCAGTGGAATTAGTAGAGTCGGCAGGCACAATGCCAAGGATGTGCTCCAGGGTATCGAGCAGCTCATGCGGCATGGTCGACACCACATGAACCTCGGCGCCGCGACTGGTAAGGCTTGCGAGTAAATCGTCACGATGATACTCGTCAAGCGTCATGCCGTCAGCGTTGAACATGAGCTTAGGCACAAAGAGCATAACCCCCGACAGGTCTTGCGGCAGCTGCTCCAGGATGTCGCTCGCGACGATGAGGCCGGTCACGTCAACGTTGCCACCAAAGTAGCGGTTCTTGATGGCCGTGACGGTGCCGGAAAGGCCCTGTGGAGACTCCACGAAGCGGGCCACGGTATCGCGTGCGCTGGCGCCCGAAAGACATACCAGGTGCTGGCCGCGGGCGGTCATAGCCTCGCGGACGCGGGCCAGGCGCTCGACATCGGCGGCAAGCACATCGTCCGTCTCGTCTAGGTATGAGCGGATCATGCCGATGCCGTCGTAGTACTGCGGGTAGCCGTCGTAGAAATCGGCCTCGGGAGGCTCGATGCCGGCGTCCAGATAGAACTCGTCGCTCATCTGGAAGGTGTGGCGGCCAAAGCGCTCGAATGCGCGGTCCTGGAAGGGCCGGATCATGGCAATAGTCTCGCGCGCGAGCTCGGGCTTGTCGCTGTAGGACCAGCTAAAGCGGTTCTGGTGCTTGGTAAAACCGAGCGGCACAATGCCCAGGCTGGTGATCTGCTCGTGCTCCTCGCAAAAGCGTAAGGTCTTTTCCAGCTCCTCGCCATCGTTCATGCCGGGGCACAGCACAATCTGCGCATGAATCTCGATGCCGGCGGCCATGATGGCCTCGAGCACGTCCATGCCGCGCTGGGCGTTGCGGCCCATCATGCGGCGGCGGACATCGGGGCTCACGGCATGGACCGACACGTTCATCGGACTCATGTTGCGATTGATAACGTTTTGCACGTCCTCGTCGGAAAGGTTCGTGAGCGTGACAAAGTTACCCTGTAAAAAGCTCAGGCGATAGTCGTCGTCGCGAATGTAGAGCGTGGAGCGGCCGCCCTTGGGCAGCATCGTCATAAAGCAGAACACGCAGGCGTTGACGCAGGTACGCATGCCGTCAAAGATGGGGCCGTCGAACTCAAGACCCCAATCCTCGCCGGGAAAACGGTCGAGCTCCACGGGGGTGACAGTGCCGTCGCGCGGATCGAATACCTCCAGCTCGACGGTATCGTCGTCTGCTTCCCAAAGCCAGACGATCATGTCGGTGAGTTGCTCGCCGTTGACCGTGAGCACGCGCATGCCCGGCTCGATACCCACATCCCACGCGGGCGACTCGGGACGCACGCTCTTAACGAGCGCGCCCTCACCCGGCTCGGGGTCGCGGCTGCGCCCGTAATCGGCCACCTCGGCGGCGTATGCGGGTACGGTCTGGTCCATGATTAGCGACAAAGCTCCTTGATGCGCGCAACGGCTGTCTCTTATACACATCTCCGAGCCCACGAGACATGCGCAGA
>CABSYS010000132.1:0-5184 GCA_902482045.1 uncultured Collinsella sp. | reverse complement strand
CCTCTCGCGCTTTGGTATTCCCCAGGGCATCTTCTTGGAGCCGACGATGCCTGGTGCCGTGCTCGGCGAGCTTACGGCCGACATCTCCGAGAAGATCGGCTATTCCGCGACTGTCGTGCTGCCCGCTACGCACGACACCGGCTCCGCCTTCCTGGCCGTTCCCGCCAAGGATGACAACGCCGTCTATATCTCGAGCGGTACGTGGAGCCTGCTGGGCGTTGAGAACCAGCACGCCATCACCAACGAGCTCGCCCGCAAGCAGAACTTTACCAACGAGGGCGGCTACCTCAAGCGCTACCGCTTCCTCAAGAACATCATGGGCTTGTGGATGAACCAGTCCGTTCGCCGCGAGATCAACGGCGTCGACTATGTCGAGGGCAAGACCTCGCACAAGGCGCTCATGGATCACAAGGTCGGCTTTGACGAGCTCCGTGCGCTCTGTCGCGAGGCCGAGCCCTTCGAGGCCTATGTCGATGTCGATGACGATCGTTTCCTGGCTCCCGACTCCATGATCCAGGAGATTAAGCAGGCCTGCGCCGAGGGTGGCGAACCGGTTCCGCGCACCGTGGGCGAGATCATGCGCACCAACTACTGCAGCCTGTCCCGTTCGTATGCTAAGGCCATCGAGGGCCTGCGCGAGCTTTCGGGTCACGACTACACGAGCATCAACATCGTGGGCGGCGGTTGCCAGGATTACTACCTCAACCAGATGACGGCCGACACCTGCGGGCTCCCCGTGTTCGCCGGCCCCATCGAGGGTACCTGCATCGGCAACTTTATCGTGCAGATGATCGCCGGCGGCGATTTTGCCGACCTGGCCGATGCCCGCGCCTGCGTTGCCCGCTCCTTCGATGTCAAGCGCATTGACCCCAAGGGCGTCCAGGCCTAACCGAGAGTGGGGCTTGCCCCCCCGACTCACCTTTCACCTACCCCCAGCCCCGCGTGCGGCAAGTGACTCCTGCCGGGCACGAGTGGCTCTCTCCGATGACATGCGGCGCGGAGGCCCTACATGACACCATGCTCCGCGCCGCCGTCAATCGGCTTTTCACGTTTTTCAATTGGACCTGCGGGTCCCGGAGAGGAGACAGACAATGGCAATGGAAGATCTGGCGTTTATCAAGGGCTTCTGCCGCTTGTGCGATGACGGCTTTAGGCAGGGCTGGCATGAGCGCAACGGCGGCAACCTTACCTACCGCATGACCGACGACGAGGTCGCCGAGGCCAAACCGTTCTTTGAGGAGCCTCGCGAGTGGGTCAAGATGGGCGTGCGTGGCGAGAATCTTGCCGGCCAGTACTTTGTGAGCACCGGCTCGGGCAAGTATATGCGTAATGTCCTGGAGGATCCGCATGCCAACATCGGCATCGTCGAGATCAACGAGACCGGCGACGCCTTCCGCGTTGTGTGGGGTCTTGCCAACGGCGCCCGCCCGACCAGTGAGTTCGAGAGCCATTACATGAACCACTGCGTCGCCGCCGCCCGTACCGATGGCGCCGACCGTGTGATTTACCACGCTCATACCCCCGGCATCATCGAGATGTCCTTCGTGGTGCCGCTGGAGGACCGCGCTTTTACCCGTATCCTGTGGCAGATGATGACCGAATGCGTCGTCGTTTTCCCGACCGGCGTGGGCGTTGTGCCCTGGATGGTCCCAGGTGGCCCGGCCATCGCCGAGGCAAGCTCCGAGCTCATGAAGACCTACGACACCATCGTCTGGGCGCACCACGGCCTGTTCGCCGCTGGTCCTGACTTCGACACGACCTTTGGCCTGGCGCACACCGTCGAGAAGGCCGCCGAGATTTACCTGGCCGCGCGTGCTGCCAACGGCGGTTCGGATGACTTCCTCAACAAGATTAGCGACAAGGGCCTCAAGGATACCTGCCGTGACTTTGGCATCAAGATCAACGAAGCATTTGTTGATTAGTAGGTAAGAAAAGCCGGCGGTTCCGGTTGCTGGGGAGCTCGTGGAAACCGCCGTCTTATCGCTGCTGTTTGGGCAGCTTGGAAACATTGTAAGGGGAAATAGAATGGGAAACACTCGCAACCGCCACGTGAACCCTTGGTGGGTAGCCGTCGTCTCGGGCATGGCATCCTACATCGATTCGTGCGCGATCATCTCTTCTGGTACGGCGCTGGTCATTTACCAGCAGACCTTTGGCCTCGATAACGGTCAGTTCGGTCTGATTTCCGCGGCGCTCACCTTCTGCATCGCCATCGGTTCCATCCTGGGCGGCAGCCTGGGCGACCGCTTTGGCCGCAAGCCGGTCTTCTCGGTCACCATGGGCATGCTCATCATCGGTGCCGTCACTATGATCTTTGCTCAGACCTTCCCGCTGCTGCTGTTGGGCGAGATTCTGATGGGTCTGGGTGTCGGCGCCGACCTGCCGGTTTCACTGGCGACCATCGCCGAGGAGGCGCCCGATGACAAACGCGGCAAGATGCTGCTGTTCTCGGACATCCTGTGGGTTGTCGGTATTGTCGTTGCCCAGGGCATTGGCGCCGTTGTCGGTGACTGGGGTTACCTGGGCGGCCAGATCATGTTCACCCAGCTTGCCGTTGTCTCCATCCTGGTGCTTATCGCCCGCCAGACCATCCCGGAGTCTCCGGTTTGGATTAAGGCGCACGAGGACCGTCTGGCAGGCAAGGTGAGCGAGCAGGCCCAGGGTAAGATTTCCGACCTGTTCAAGAGCCCCTACGCCAAGCCGTTCATCGCCCTTGCCATCTTCTACATTGGTACCAACATCCCAGCCAACTCTCTCGGTCAGTTCTCCACGTGGATCGGCGCCAACGTCGTGTCGCTGCCTATCTCCGTCGTGTCTACCATCGGCCTGATCTGCTACCCGATTCGCGCCATCCTCGACTTCGTCTTTATGAAGTTTGTCGATACCGACAAGCGTATGCCGCTGTTCTACATGGGTGCCGCACTCTACTTGCTCGGCTTCCTCATGTTCCCGCTCTTTGGTGCTTCGACGGTCACCTACGTTGCCACGCAGCTGCTCTACTGCATCGGTGCCGCCTTTGCCTTCGAGGGCATCCTGAAGGTCTGGATGCAGGAGTGCTTCCCGACGCTGCTGCGCACCACTGCTAACGGCGCCATCGTGTTCTCCTCGCGTTTCCTGTGCGCCGTCGCCGGCTCCTTCACTGCCACGTTCATCGCCGTGGCCGGCTACAAGGCCGCCTTCCTGGTTCTGTCGCTGCTGTGCCTGATTGGCTTTGCCGCCGCTATCTGGGCCTTCCATGGCGAGCGCTACAACGCGTTCGACGACGCCGAGTAATTTGCTTTATCCCGCCGCCTTGTCGCGGCAACCTCTGGGGCGAAGGCTTAGTCCCATACCCTCGCCCCACCCCCTGCGCAACTGCAGGCGGACGCGGTAGAAACATGTCTGTTGCGCTGATCTGATAACCGCCGCGTCCGCTTGCTTGCAATCATCAACTTTTCTCATTGGAGGAAATCATGCTCGTTAACACCAAGGCCAAGGTTGGCGTCTTTTCTATCGCCCTCGGCGCCTATCTTCCGCAGTTCCCGCAGCTCGTTCCCAACTTTGAGCAGCAGTACGAGGACTTTAAGGCCACGCTGCCTACGACCGTCGAGCTTATCGACGGCGGTATGGTGACCACCAAGGAACAGGCTCAGGTCGCGGGCGACAAGTTCCGCGCCGAGGATGTCGACTTGGTCATCCTGCAGATGCTCACCTATGCCACGAGCTACAACGTGCTGCCGGTCGTACGCGACCTGGACGTGCCCGTCGTCGTGGTCAACGTGCAAAAGAAGGCCCAGCCCGACTACGCCAACACCGATATCCCCACGTGGCTGGGCGATCTGTACGCCTGCGGTGCTCCCGGTGAGGTCGTAGCCGACCTTAACCGTGCCGGCAAGCGTCACGCCGTGGTGACCGGTGTTGTCGAGGGCGGCGACCCGGCCGTGGCCGAGCAGCTCGAGCAGTGGTGCCGTGCCGCCCAGGTGCGCCGTCGTCTGCGTCGCACCAATATCGCCCAGATCGGCCGTCCGTATCCGGGCATGATGGACCTCTACATCGACGAGACCAACCTCTACAACCGTCTGGGTCTCTACACCAAGCAGTTCGATTGGGAGAAGATGTGGGCTATCGCCGACAACATCGATGACCAGGCTGCCGTGGACGCTAAGGCCGCCGAGATTCTCGACACCTTCGACGTCGAGGGCGGCGCCAAGGTCACCGACGAGCCTATCCAGGAGATGGCCAAGTACGTCGTCGCCTTTGAGCAGTGGGTTAAGGACGAGGAGATCGGTCTGGTCGCCAGCCACTACGACGGCTATGCCAAGGGCCAGGCCGGCGTGCTCGACTCCATGCTCATCAAGCAGGGCACGAGCTGCGCGGTCGAGGGCGATATGAAGGTCGCCATCGCCATGAGCATCCTCAAGACCATCTCTGGCACCGGCCAGCTTTCCGAGATGTATTCCATCGACTTTCCCGAGGACATTGTCATCATCGGCCACTCCGGCTCCGGCGATGCCGACATCTCGACCGCCAAGAAGCCGACGCTCAAGGTTGTTCCCGTGTTCCACGGCAAGACCGGTGGCGGCTACCTCACCCAGTTCTATCCCGGCCACGGCACCATCACCTTCCTTGGTATCACTCAGGACGGCGACGGCAACTTTAAGTTCGTGGTTGCCGAGGGCGAGAACGTTAACGGTCCGATCTTTACCTTCGGCGACACCAATATGCGCATGAAGTTCTCGATCGGCGCCCGCGAGTTCATGGATCGCTGGAACGAGACCGGCCCGACTCACCACATGGCCGCCTGCCTAGGCAGCCAGACCGACACGATTCTCAAGGTCGCCAAGATCCTGAACGTGCCCGTGGACGTTGTCTGCCGCTAATGGTGTTCCGTCGTCCTGACGAACGGCGGACTCGTTGAACGCTGTGCGGGTCTCGAGCGCCGTATCTTGCCGCTTAAGTCATCGCTTACGTACATGAAGTACGCAGCGCTACGCTTTCGCGACAACCTGCGGCACTCGAGGTCCGCTCGCTTCGTTTGGACGACTCGATGATTTTCCCTGCTGAAACGATAGAAACAGAAGGGCCCGACAAGCGTTTTGCTTGCCGGGCCCTTCTGCTTAGCGGAGTTTGAGGTGAGCTGAAAAGGCTATAGATACGCCTGTCTCTTATACACATCTGACGCTGCCGACGACTTAATAGGTGTAG
>CABSYS010000131.1:0-5203 GCA_902482045.1 uncultured Collinsella sp. | reverse complement strand
GGGCTGCACAGCGAGCAGCAAGTTCCTCGGTCAAAGCGCGAGCAACGGGAGCACCCTTCAGCAGTTCAGCCATGGCTATCCTCTCTTCCTTGCAGCGTCGGAGGCGCGGCGCGCCAGCGCATCGGCGCGCGGCAACCATGTGTCGAGCAACTCATCACACGCCGTCTCGAGCTCCTCAGCACGAACGCGATCTTTCATAGACGTGGTGTTCGCAAAGAGCGTCAAGCTCGCGCCCTGCATAGCGGCACGGCAGAACACGGCGCCGCACGCCACATCGGACAGCAGCTGACGTGAACCCTTGTCGGCCATGTCCTCGAGCAGCGCCAGCGCACGCCCGCAGGCATCCATAATGCGATACGGCGGCATAGCGGCCACATGCAGCGCATCCTGAATCGCGGTCGCTCGAGCCGGATCGTCACGCGGAATACCGTACGCCGTGGACACCTGCCCGTAGGCACGAACGTCCTCGGCGACCAGACCCACAAGTTCCTGCGCCAACTCATCCGCCTGGGCAAACGCGCGCGTCAGATCGTCTGCGCGATCGGCAAGCGCAGGGTTTGTCGCCCCATAGCGAGCAACCATCCCGCAAAGCGAGGCGCCCAGTGCACCTACAAAGGCGCTCGCGCTACCGCCGCCGGGAACCGGCTCGCGTGCAGCCAACGCCTCGGCAAAACCGCGACAGGTTTTATCCATCATCTCTTGGCTCATCGAAACACCTCTATCTGGCGTGCCGGCAGTCGAGGCCATAACACGCCAAAATAAAAATGGGGCAACGATGCCAGGAGGCAGTTGTCCCATTCATCGGATTTTTCGAAGCCCAGTCTAACCCATAAGAAAGCGGCTGTCAGGAGCCTCGGCTATCGCCGTTTTCGATTGCCGGCAATAGAAAATTCCACCTAAAGTGGCACCGTCGCGCAGTCGGCAAGCGATCCACCCAAGAGGCGGGAGCGTTGCAACCGCCCAAAATGCTGTCGCTGACGCAATTTTGTTGCAAAAACACTTGCAACATTTTACAAATTCCTGTGTTTTTACTGTGTGGTTATAACTTATCGGCAATCTAATTTTTAACACGCTCGGAAAAAAATTTACAGAATCTAAACTATATATGTTGGCTAAAACCGGAATAAAAGGAGTGTCAGCATGAAGTCGTTAACCAGAACGGCATATCGTGCGATCGCTGCGTTTGTTACCGCTGCGTTTGTCTTGATAGGCCTCGCGTCGCCTGCCTTTGCAGACGGCGCTACCAGCACGATCACCAATGCCCGCACCGGTGCAAGCTACAACGATCTTGCCACCGCCACCGCCGAGGCGGAAAGCGGCGACACCATCAAGCTCGGCGAGGGCAACTACACCCTCTACGGCGTGAGCTCCGTGGGCCACACCAAGGACAAGGACCTCACCTTTGTGGGCCAGGGAACCGATAAAACCGCATGGAACATCGGCGCACTCGTGCCCGATCCCGCCAACTTTGGCACCGAGTACAACGGCGACTATTCCTTCGATGGCGCCGGCACTGTAACGTTCGAGAAGATGACGCTGCGTTCCGGCAACGCAGACTACCTTGGCTTCATCCGCGCCAATAAGACTGTCGTTGACCATTGTGTCATTAACGGCAAGACGTTCTACTGGGGCTACACCTCCGCTGAGTTCAACAACACTACGTTCAACGCCCCTGATGGAGACTATTCCCTGTGGACCTACAGCTCGCCGGTCATGACGTTTGACACCTGCACCTTTAACGCAACCGGTAAGGTCATCAACGTCTACAGAGAAGCCAGCACGCAGGACATCACCGTTAACGTGAATAATTGCACGTTCAACTCGAATGGCGACAAAGACAAGCAGGCGTTGAATATCAACGACTCTCTTATGGGGGACCACAAGTTCATCCTCAACATTACTGGCAATAATACCGTCACGGCTGCGCGCGACAGGACCACCTGCTCGCAGCTCTTTGGCTTTGGTGGCAAGTCGGGCAACAACACCGGCCGTACCGATGTCAAGATTGACGGCACTCTCGTGTGGTCCAAAAAAGGCGAGACGTTCAAAGGCGAGAAGAAAACCCACAGCTACACCGACGGCGAGCATGACAACGCCTACGATGTCGCCTACACCGAGTGGGCCTCTGACAATGCCGGTACTTGGACTCGCACGGGGACCCCTAAGTGCAAGTACTGCGGCTTCGTCAAGCCTGATTTCGTGGAGAAGGCCTACGATCTCTCCTACGACCTGAACGGCTCCGAGGATGAGCAGGCTGCCGAATTCGCACCCGTTAAGTGCGTCACCGAAGCCGAGGTTACGGCCGAGCAGCCGGTGCGCAAGGGCTACTCCTTCGTGGGCTGGAACACCGCAAAGAATGGCTCCGGCACAAGCTATGCCGCGGGCGTTACGGTTGAGCTTTCCGCTCCTGTGACGCTGTTCGCCCAGTGGAAGAAGGACGAGCCCGCGCCCAAGCCTTCCGACAACAAGCCTGCCGGCAAGCCTGCAAATAAGACCAAGGCAAACGAGCAGGCTCTGCCCAAAACGGGTGACGGCACTTCCAGCGTCATCGCTGCAATGGGTGTTATGGCGATTGTCTGCTTTGCCGCCAGCGCTGTCGCGTCTAAAGTTCGCAAGTAATTTCAACTTCGAAACACGCCGCAGCAACTTGTTGCAACGCAAAGGGGTCCGCACCGCAAAAGGTTCGGACCCCTTTTTGCACAAAAAGCTGTGGCGAGGCACCCACGATGACTAACCGGCTGCGTCCGTCGTCAAGATTCGCAGCCCCGGCCACGCTCCGCCCCACCGCACCAAACACGGGGCACATGGCCCACCCTTACGAGTCACTTGCGCGTACAGTAAAGGCGGGTAACCCATAGGCGGTAACAGATCAGGAGCTCTGGCTATCGGCGTTTCCGATTGCCGGCTATAGACACAGCTGCCTAGTCCACCTGAAACGTCGGCAGCAGCGTGTCGATAATCTTCGACCCCATGTCGCGGTTTGCAGTCGAGTACTCCAAATGCGCCGTGGCAATCGTCGAATCCGTGACGATCGTCTTTTCGTAAATGATCGTATCGTCCTCACACCACGAGACCACGTACCAGTTGTCGCCCTCTGCGGTATAGAGGTCGGCCTTGCCCGAGGTGTCCACGTCGACGAACATCTCGTGTGCAGTTTCGTCGTTAATGTTGACGTAGCCAGACAGGCTGATCACAAAACCCGTCTCCGGATCCTCGTACCTTGTGCTGCTGCCGCTGGGAGTATCTTCCATCTCAAAACGGTTGGGAATCGACATGCTATAAGGATGCATGTCGTTCGTGTACGTATGCACGTCGGTCAGGTAATCGTCCGAATCGCCCGAACCGTAGTATGCCGACTCGTCCCCGGGGACGGCCTCGTCATCGGACGCCGAGGATTCCTTGGACTTGGACTTGTCGCTCTTCTTCTTGGCAGAAGAATCTTTCTCGTCCGAAGACCCGGTATCGACCACCGAAATCTGCGTGCCGGAGCTCTTTGACCCATTGAGCACCGTAAGCGCAAACACCGTGCCGCCGCCGATGAGGACCACAGCAGCACATGCCACAGCGATAATGACCGGCGCCTTGCTCTTGGGCTTTTGAGGCGCAGGAACGACCGGCGGCATCGATTGGGTTAAGCCCGGGGCAGGGGAAGAATCGGCGCCCGCAGGCGTCGGCGCGGAGCCACCCACCAGCGAGGCCCCACAGTGCGTACAAAACGTCGATCCATCAGGCACTTGCTGTCCGCATTTTTGACAGAACATCGTTCGACCTTTCGTAGTTTAGCTTTTGTCACAGCCAAGTCTAAAACCTTAAACCGGCATCGCTGTTGCGCAACATTGGGAGAATCAACCAAGCCGCACGCTTGCCCAGTGCCAGGCCCACATTGCGGCAAGCCCGCACACGCAAACATGGGACATATGGCCCACCTTTCGAGACTCCCGGGCAGCACAAGCTGGGGCATATCTATAAGTAAGGAACCCGTTGGGGAACGGCCGCGCAACGGCCACAAGCGATGAACGGAGGCATGAGCCGCACAGTACACAGAGACATCCGCCGCCAGCGCAATCAGTACCCCAACAACCCGCGGCGCCGTGATGTCACCGACAGACAAGGAGGACGCCACCATGAAGAATAAGACCCTCTCGATTCTTTCCCTTTGCATCGCCTTCTTTGCCGCACTCGCCCTTGTGGGCTGCGGCGGAAGTGCATCAAGCGGAGGCGGGGGCAGCACCTCAAAGAGCGAAGGCAAGGAAAAGGCTCCCGTCGCCAAGAAGACCGACTTTATCTGGTTTAAGGTCGAGATGCCCGAGACCGTTGGCGTAAGCGACTCCGCCGGCAAGAATGCCGACAGGGTCCAGCTCACCTTCCCCGAAGACGAGAACGGTTCGGCCGATCGCTTTATCCCCGTTTGGAAAAAAGCGCTGACGGCAGAGGAATCCCACGCCGACCAGGCAGAAAAGAAAGGTGATACGTTCCAGTGGAAGGATGGCGGGTCCGTCGAGTATAACGGCAGGACGTGGCTCGTCGGAACGTACGAGGACAACAGCGGCGTCTCAACCCTCCTCTTTACCGACGTTGAGCCGGGAAGCGTCTACGTCCTCATCTCGAACTTCGATCTGCATAAGAAAGAAGCCGAGACGCTCCTCAACTCCATCGAGTTCCCCGATGACATGACGAAGGCAGTTGCCGAGGCACGCGAAGTCGAGATTTCGAACATCGAGATCAAGTAATTGAACACCGCACACACCCACGTACGCGCGCTCCATTAAAACAACGGGCACCCAACACCGGGGAGGGTCGATAGCATCGATCCTCCCCTCTTTTACGCCCGGGCATATTGCCACTTGTCGGCGCAAATCCGGCCCCCAGAATGGGACACATGGCCCACCCGAACGAGCCGCTCGCGCGTACAGTAAAGGCAGGTAATCCATGGGCAGTTACAGATCGAGGAGGACACGACCATGAAAAAGAAGGCCTTTGCGATTCTCACCCTCTGCATCAGTCTCTTTGCCGCGGTTGCCCTGGTGGGTTGCGGCGGAAGCGGTGGCGCTACCGGCAGTGGCGGTGGCGGCGGAGCAGAAAAGCCAGCCGTGGATATGAGGACCGACTTCATTTGGTTTAAGGTCGAGGTCCCCGAGGGCGTCGAGATTACCGACGTCGCAGGCGACACCGCCGACAGGGCCCAGTTTAAGTTCACCGAGAG
>CABSYS010000130.1:0-5253 GCA_902482045.1 uncultured Collinsella sp. | reverse complement strand
GACCGCGCTCGTACATCGCCTTGGTGCTGCGTCCCGAGACGCGCACCTTAAAGCCGAGCGTGCTGAAGAACGTCGACCAGAACGGCATGGTGTCCCAGAACTCGAGCACACGGGGAATGCCGATCGTGACATCGCGCCCCCCGCTGACGGGAACCGTGGGGTACGACTCGAACAGCAGCTTCTCGCGGTCGACAAAGAGATTGGGGGCAGCCGCGGTCCGGTCGCGCCCCGTGCCGGGTGCCTGTGCCTCGCAAGCACCCTGCGGACGCAGCTCCTCCGCCGCGGGAACCTCGCGCACGAGCTCATCCCATGAGATGGCGCTGCCGCGCGGGCAGCGATTGCCCGTGACGTAAAGCGAGCCGTCGCCAAATGCCACGACCGCGCGCTGGCAGCGGTTGTTGCACCGACGGCAGGTAACGCCGCCGAACTCGCGATGCTCGAAGCGCTCCACGGCATCGAGCCCGATAAACGACGTGCCGGCGTCGCCCTTGCGGCATTCCTCGCGCGCGAGCAGGGCGATACCGATAGCGCCCATCAGCCCCGGGTGGGGCGCACGCGTGACGGGTTTGCCCAGATACTGCTCGAATGCGCGCAGCACCGCGTCGTTTCGGAACGTGCCGCCCTGGACGACGACTTTGTCGCCCAGACGGTTGAGATTTGAAACGCGAATGACCTTGGTGAACACGTTCTCGATAATCGAACGGCAGAGACCGGCCATGATGTCGCCCGGACCCTTACCGCGCCGCTGCTCGGAAACGACGCTGCTGTTCATGAACACCGTGCAGCGGCTGCCGAGAACGGCGGGGGCTTTGGACGAAAATGCCTCGGTCGCGATATCCTCAACGGCTATTCCGAGGTTTTTGGCAAAACCCTCGAGGAACGAGCCGCAGCCCGCAGAGCACGCCTCGTTGACGACGATATCGGTCAGCACGCCGTGGTTGAGCCAGATGGCCTTCATATCCTGTCCGCCGATGTCGAGCACGAAGGTCGCATCTGGAACGCATGCGCACGCGGCGCGGGCGTGCGCGACCGTCTCGACCGTATGGTAGTCGGCGTGGAACGCGCGCGCGAAAAGCTCCTCGCCGTATCCCGTGGTGCCCACGGCATCGATCGCAAGCGTGACTCCCGCTGTCTCCCAGCGGTTCTTCAAGCTGACAAGACCCTGTTGGGCGACGTCGAGCGGTCTGCCGTTATTAGACGCGTAGAACGAATCGACAAGCTCACCCGCCTCATCGACCAGGGCGAACTTGGTCGTCGTGCTCCCCGAATCGATACCGAGCGCCACACGCACCGTCTCTCCGGGCGCATACGCATCCGGACCCTTTGCCGGCGTCTCTTTGCCATGGCGTGCCGTAAAATCCGCCTGCTCGGCAGGTGTGGCAAAAAAGGGCTGGGCAAGACGTCCCTCCCCGCTTGCGGGCGCGACCGTCTCGAGCTTATCCAGCCGGACAAAAGCGTCGGGAAGGTCGATCGGTTGGGACGATGCGAACATGTCGGTCAGCGACAGGGCGGCACCGCGCGCGACCATGATCTGCGGATCGCGCGGGACGATAACCTGATCGTCCGATAGATTCAGTTGCTCCCGGAACACGCGGACCAGTGTGGGGTTGTAGGCGAGCGTACCGCCCTCGAAGATTACCGGCGGCTCGATGTCGATACCCTGGGCCAGACCGCCGATCGTTTGGCGGGCGACCGCGTGAAGCGCCGAAAGCGCCAGGTCGGTGGTAGGAATGCCCTCGTTGAGCAGCGGCTGGATATCGGTCTTTGCGTACACGCCGCAGCGGCCCGAGACCTCGTGGACGGTCGTTCCCCGGCTTGCGAGCTGCTCGAACTCGCCCGATTCGGTGCCGACCCCCATGAGCTTTGCCATCTCGTCGATAAATGCACCGGTACCGCCTGCGCACGAGCCGTTCATGCGCATGTCGGCAACCTCGATGTCTCCCTTATCGTTGGTGCGGAAGAAGATCATCTTGGCGTCTTGGCCGCCCAGCTCGATGGCGCAGCGCGTCTGCGGATAGAACCTGCTGATCGCGAGCGCGTTGGCGACCACCTCCTGAACGTACGAGGCGCCCAGCGCGGTCGCGATATCGCGCGCACCCGAGCCGGTCACCGCAACGCGCAGTGACTCATGGGGAAAGCGCTCGGCGAGCTCGCCGAGCATGGCGCGCACGCTCGCTGTCTGACACGCCCCGTGGCGGCGATATCCCCACCACGCCTCGGTCATATCCTCGTGCATCGCGTAAACTTTGGTCGTCGTCGACCCTACGTCCAGTCCTACTAGCAACGCCATAATGCTCCGTCTCTCGCATTTTTCCTGCTAGAGATATACCACTCTACGTAATACAACAGACTGTTGTATTTAAACTCCGTATAAAAAGCGGCTGCCGAAACGCTTCAGCAGCCGCCGAATGCACCAACAGATTGTTCTGCGCGCTAGCACGTCGGGCAACGGAGCAGCACGGGCCCTCCGGTCATGCGCACCGCTCGCGCCCGCGATGTCGCCGAGCGAGCTATCCACGCTTAGGGCTCCAACCAAGCAAGTCGCCCGCGCTCAGCAGATCCCTAAGCGAGCTACTCGCACTCAGGAGCCATAGCCTGCTCCAAGAGCTCGGCATGCTCCTCCTCGAAAACCGTCCCCACAGGGAAGGCGCGACGGAAGGCGAAGCGGGAAATCGGACCGGCTACCAAAAGGTTCCACGGCAGCGCCATCACAAAATTATGCGGGATGTTGATCATCCAGATCGCGGGCACGGAATACAGGTTCGCAAGGATGCCGCCGGGCATGTGCGTCAGACCCTCGCAGGCACCGTACAGCGACATGATGATGACCATGGGAACGACCATGCAGGAGCTGACGGCGAGCGTCATGGCAAGTGGCGAGCTCTTGCCCGGCGTGACCAAGTACTTAAAGGCGAAACCCTTGGCGAGCGGGCTGGCGACGAACCAGTCGCAGCACATGGCAAAAATGTAGGCAACGGGGAAGCCGAGCCACGCAGCGGCAACGACCTCGCCGTTGATGGCCCCGTGCTGCAGGGCAACGTTGTAGATGCTCATCCAGAGCACCATGCAAAAGCACATGATAAAGGTGAACAGCAGGCTCTCTCGTTTGTTGATAGGCATAAAGGGCATGGTCCTTTCTGTGTTATGCCGCGACACCACGCAACAAAAAGGGCGGGCAAGATGGAGCTGTTGGGACTTCATCTCGCCCGCCCGTGATACGTGCGTCTGCGACTACTTATGTGGTGGAACCAGCCTAGCACGAAAACCCCGCGCTTCGTAAGCGTTGAGTTTATGAAGATGCAGGGCACCAACAATCCCCCGACCCCCTAAGTTGCGGTGGAATACGGACTGTTTTGACCCTTTAAGCAGCAATTCAGTCCCTATTTCACCGCAACTCATTTGGTGCAAAGTAACCTGTCCCCCTTGTACCAATTAGCTGGTGTGGCGCCAGCGAGGGTCGGTGAGCGTACGCGCCACACCCAGTCCAACGGGCAGAAACGCTACGATGAGCACTGCGCGCACAAACCAGCCGAGCATATTGACCGTGTCGAAGGTGCACATGTAATACATAGAGCGATAGAGATACAAGCCCGGCACCATAATGACAATCGAAGGCACCGTGAGGGCGATGCGCGGGTAGGTGAGCTTGACTTCGGCCAAGCTTGCCAGCAGACCCGATACCAGCGCGCCGATAAACGCTGCTGCCTCGGGAGGCATTCCCGTGCTGAGGCCCAGGAAGGGAATCATCGTCGGCGCATCGACAAGGGTCAGACGCAGGGTATTGGACACGGCGCCGATCAGCCCAGCTGCCGCGGCCATCTTTACCGGGCTGTTGAACATCACCGAGAAGCCGAATACGCCAACGAAGCTCATCACCACGCGCAGGAGCGTAAGGGCAAGCGGCGAAAGGCCCAGTGGGGCAAAGTCGTCCGGCGCTAGGCCAACACACTCGGCAACCATCCAACCTACGAGGGTCGCCATCACAATAATCGATACGGCATATGAAAGGCGCTCGATACCGCTTCGCATGTCGAGCTTAGCGATGTCGAGGCCTGCCGTAATGAGCGGAAAGCCGGGAATCACAAAGAGCATGGCGCCGATATAGCCTTCTTGGTGCGACATTGCCCCCGGTATGACCTGGCCAAGGCCGAGCAATGCCAGCAGATACGAAACGCAAGCGAGCGCAACGCCGGTCGTCAGCGCGCTGAACTGACCAAGGCCTTGCTTGAGAATATGGGAGCGGGCAAAGTTGCCGACACCCGCGCCTACGAACGCGCATGCCATCTCAATAGGACCGCCACCAAGTAAAAAGACAAAGGCGCCACAGGCGCAGGCCGCCGCAAGGCCCTGTTGCCAAGGCGCGTAATCAGGTTTTGAACTCTCAACGGTCTTGAGCATCTCGTGATACTCGTGCACCGTGAAGCGACGACCATAGGTCTCGATTTCCTTGAGGAAACTCTCCATCATCCAAATGCGATGGGTATTGACGCCCGTTGTGGGCAAGCTGACGACCTCATTAAAGCAGTGGCCATCTTCGATGCAGGTGCACTCAAACGATAGGAGACTCAGGTCGACATGGATGGTGACGCCGAGCACGTCAGCAACACGATTCATGGTATCGCGCACGCGCCAGGCACCCGTTCCGCTCGCGAGCATAAGCATACCGGTGCGGCAGATGATGGATGATTTATCGGTGAGCGGCGCATCGACGGCAAGTTCATCGCCTGCCGTCACGATCTGGTGCCAGTCAGTTTTCATATGGAGCGCGCCGGCACGAACGCCGTGATGCATGGGGGCTCTCGAAAGCAGCGAGTCAAGGCACGAAGGCTGTGAGGGCTCCGCCGATTCGCCCTCGTCCTCGTCGGGCTCTTCATCGACCAGATCAAAGGAATCAAGCGGCGCTGGCTCGCGACGGTCGATCAGCTCCTCGTCCTCATCATCAAAGTAATTGAACTGATCGAGCATGTCCTCTTCGATAGCACGCTCGCTCGCATCGTCCATACAGGCACTCCCTTCCTACCGACTAACCCCATCCTAGGCAGCAACGGCTAAAGGAAACATAAAAGAGACGGCTGTCATGCGAGCCATGTTCGCAATAGCCATTGGGTAGTCATTGGGGACGTTCTTGAATGACTAGTCGTTTAAGAACGTCCCCAACGACTACTCCGACAACGCCGATGTTTCGGCAACGCCAGCGAGCGCCGTCCAGAGCGAACAAGTTGGCATGAAAAAGGCAAGGCCTGTCTCTTATAC
>CABSYS010000129.1:0-5294 GCA_902482045.1 uncultured Collinsella sp. | reverse complement strand
CGCCGTATGGCGATAATCGAGGCGCAATCGATATCGATGGTGCGCAGGTCGCTTGCGAGCTCGTTGGCAATGAGCTGAATACGGTCGCGGTCAAAACCGCTCTCCCCGTGCTGTGCCAACGTGAGCGACCCTTTGCGCTTGCAATAGGCAACGAGCATCTTGGCGCGCTGCAGCATGCGGTAACGCTCGTGCGAAGACGCTTCGTCGGTCAACGGCGGCAGCGAGCTCAGCAGGTCGTACATCCCTTCGAGCGCGCGGGCAAGCGCCTGGTCCACGTCTTGGACCAGCAGGGTCTCGGCCTCTTGATCTGCCAAATGCGTCTTAAGGTCGTAGTCGGCGGCGAGCAGCTCATTTTGACGCTGCAACTCCATGCGACGATGTGCCAGTTCACGGTTAAGCTCGTTGAGCTCCGATACGTCTTGGGCAAGCAGGGCCGATCCGCCCAGCAGTGGAAAAGCACGATACATTACATCGGGATCGGACGCCACGGCAAAGGCATGGGCGCGGCCGTGCTCCTGGGTCCGCAACTCCTCGCGCACGCCTACCGGCATTGGCTTTGACACCGGCGTGGCATAGACTTCCTGCAGGTCGCGCGTTAGAACTTTGAGGTCAAGCGGCAAGGTGTCGAAGATGCCGGCGATGTCGTGATACGACGGAATGACACCGCAATCGAGACAGATTTCCATCGCCACCACGCACAGGACGCAATAGACGAGCGAAAAGTTGAGCCTCCATGCCCAGGGCACGCGCAACGCATACGAAATGGCAAAGAATGCGCCACCCAGCAGTACGAGCGCCGCCGTGCCCGAGAAACGCTGGATGCGAAAGGATGAGGACCGACCAACCAGGATAAAAAAGGCCACGAAGTCAAAGGCCGTCCACGCGAGGACGGCAAAATAACCCCAGCCGTAGGTGTAGTCGTTGCTCCAGGTGTCGCTTGTGCGGTCAAAGTGGAAGACCTGCTGGTGAAAATCGTTGGTGAGCACAAATCCGATAAGCAGGATGGCCACAATCCACAGCGCGGCGCAGTAGCGGCGACCCAGGCGGTGTTGTTCCAGGCCCGCAAGGCGCAGACCACACAACTGGTAGAGCAGCGGAATGAGCGTCATGGGCACGTAGTACAGGTACCACAGCACGGTGGCATAGAACGGCGTGAACGACTTGTACTTGAGAATGACTTCGATCATCCACAAGGCGCAGATGGCGGCGATGGCAACAAGGCGGCGGCGCAACACATAGTCCAAACAGCGCAGATAGACCGATACGCCCCAAATCGAAAATACAATTGCGGCGACAAGCAACGGGAGAGAGCTCGAATGGACGAGCGCATCCACGACCTCTTCGGACACCTCGTTATAGGCGGGCACGACGTTAGAAAGTTTGGGTTCGAAGGCGAACAGCGCCGGCAAGACCGCCAAAAGCATGAGGAACAGTGCGGTGATAGCGCCCGCAATAATGAAGACGCGGTGACGATACGCCTGATGCGTTATGCCAACCAGGAATCGCGGCATGGCGAAGAGCCTGCCGCCCCTAGGATCCGCTACGGGCGCGAATCGGGCGGCCGCATGGCCAGTATGTCGTGCGCGGGTACCCATAGTGCTTTTAGTGTACCGACAGGCAGGCTCAAAAAGCGGGCCACATGTCCCAAAATCCGCAGACGGCAAGGCGCCCGGCGAGCACATGCTCGCTGGGCGCCTTGGTTAGGAGGCTCTGAAGTTGAGTGTCTCAGCTTTCTTAGGACAGGTCCTCACCATTCGTTTCAATGACATGCTTGTACCAGTCGAAGCTCTTCTTTTTGGAGCGCTTGAGGGTGCCGTTGCCGGCGTCGTCGCGATCCACATAGATAAAGCCGTAGCGCTTGGACATCTCGCCCGTGCCGGCCGAGACCAGGTCGATCGGGCCCCAGGTGGTGTAGCCCAACAGGTCAACGCCGTCCTCGGTCACCGCATCGCGCATCGCGGCAATGTGCTGGCGCAGATAGTCGATACGGTAGTCGTCGTTGATGGAACCATCCTCCTCGACAACATCCTTGGCGCCCAGACCGTTCTCGACCACAAACAGCGGCTTCTGATAACGGTCGTACAGGTCGTTGAGCGTAATACGGAAGCCCAGCGGATCGATGGCCCAGCCCCACTGGCTCTCCTGCAGGTAGGGGTTCTTGGCGCCGGCGAAGGCATTGCCCTGGGTGCGCTCGACATCGGGGTTATCGGCACCGGCGGAGCAACGGGTGCTGTAATAGCTAAAGCTAATGAAGTCGACGGTGTTGGCGGCCAGGATCTCGCGGTCCTCGTCGGTCATGCCCACATCGATACCCAGACGCTCGAGCTTCTTGACGGCATAGGCCGGGTAGTAGCCGCGGCTCTGGACGTCGACGAAGAAGTAGTTGTCCTGATTGTCGAGCTGCGCCTGGCGCACATCGCCCGGACGGCAGCTGTAGGGGTAGTAGCTACCTGCAGCGAGCATGCAGCCAATCTTGACCTCGGGGTCGATCTCGTGGGCGATCTTGGTTGCCCAAGCGCTGGCGACGAGCTCGTTGTGGGCGGCCAGGTACTCGACGGCCTCCTTGTTCTCGCCCTCCTCAAAGACCAGTCCGGCACCCATAAACGGCAGGTGCAAGATCATATTGATCTCGTTGAAGGTAAGCCAGTACTTCACCAGGCCCTTGTAGCGGGTAAAGATCGTGGCCGCGAGGTTCTTGTAGAAGTCGATGAGCTTGCGGTTGCGCCAGCCGCCGTACTCCTTGATGAGGTGAATCGGGCAGTCGAAGTGCGTGATGGTCACGAGCGGCTCGATGCCGTGCGCCTGGCACTCGCGGAACACGTCCTCATAGAAGGCCAGGCCGGCCTCGTTGGGCTCGGTCTCGTCACCGTTGGGGAAGATGCGGGTCCACGCCAGACTCATACGGAAGGTCTTAAAGCCCATCTCGGCAAAGAGGGCGATGTCTTCCTTGTAGTGGTGGTAGAAATCGATGCCAGTCTGCGCGGGATAGTAATAGCCGTCCTCGAAGTCGAGCATCTTGCGCTGGCCGGAGACCACCGCGTAGCGCTCGGGGCCGTGCGGAGCCACATCCACGTTGGCCAAGCCGCGGCCGTCCACGTCGTAGGCGCCCTCGCACTGGTTAGCAGCCGTCGCGCCGCCCCACAGGAAGTCATTACGGAAAGCCATGCATCGATCCTTTCATACGCTGTTGTCATAGGCTCAGTATCCCTACAAACAACGCGTCGCTCAACGGCAACGACGCAGGCCGATACTTCTTTTCACGCGCGGGTGCTCGGCAGCCGCCTCGTCTGACACTTTTTGATACCCGCCTGCCCAAACCACCAACCACCACAAAGGGGACGGGCACCTTTGTGGTGGTTTGGGCAGGTTTGTCTCGATCTGTAACAGGTAGAGACGATTTAGCCCGCTAGATGTTACAGATCGAAACAGAAGATTCTAGTCGCAGGCGATGTCGAGGTTCTTGCCGATGAGGTCCACGCAGCCGCCCTCTCCGGCGGGATATTTGACTGAATAGGAAAGAAAGGAAAAAATAGGAAAAAAAGGAAAGGAGACTTATGACTGAAACCATCTTCTCCCCCTCATTTGGAAATCGCCCGTCCTATCTGGTGGGGCGCGGGAACGTGATTTCGACATTCATCTCCGGTCTTGAGCAGGAGCCGGGCAATCGCGACCGAGCCATGCTCATGCTTGGACAGCGAGGCAGCGGTAAGACGGTTCTTCTGTGGGAACTTGCCGACCGCGCACGCAAGCTCGGCTTTGTTGTCGCCACGCCCACCGTGGCCTCCGAGGATATGCTCGAGCGCATTGTTGAGAAAATCCAGGAAGCAGGCGAGCCGTACGTCAATAAACGCCGCCTTCCCAAACTCACGAGCGGCAGTCTAAGTGTTTTTGGGTTCTCGGCAGGCCTCGAGTTCACACGAGACGTGCAGGAGACCAAGAGCTTTCAGTTCAAACTCACACAGCTCGCGCGCAAACTGACCGAGCAGGGACACGGCACCCTCATCCTCATCGATGAGCTCCAAGCAAATTCACCCGAGATCAGACAGCTCGTCACCGCCTATCAAGAGCTCGTCGGCGAGGGACTCAACGTCGCGCTCGTCATGGCGGGCCTCCCGGGAGCAGTCTCCGCGACACTCAACGACCGCGTACTGACATTTCTCAACCGCGCATGCAAAGTCACGCTCGAACCGCTTTCAGTCGGAGATGTCGATGCATATTATCAACGGGCTTTCGAAGAGCTCAACCTTGATATTCCAGGCGATCTTCGCCTCCGTGCCGCTCGTGCAACCCAAGGTTCGCCCTATATGCTGCAGCTCATCGGCTACAACATCGCCAATCGCTGCGAGGCCGGAAAACGCGTAACGCCAGAGCAAGTCGACGGAGCTATCGAAGCGTCAAAGGCCGATTTCGAAAACGATGTTTGTGAAACGACGCTCGCCGCGCTATCGGACCAAGACGTCGCGTTTCTCGACGCAATGATTGATGACGAAGACGCCGTTTCGCGCATTTCCGATGTTGCGAGGCGCATGTCAGTCACACCCGACTATGCGCAAAAGTATCGCCGTCGCCTCATCGACGCCGGCGTTATCGAACAAGCGCGCCGCGGTTACGTGCGTTTCGCTGTTCCATATATGGCTGACTATCTGCGCAGCCAGCTCTAGGCAGCCACCACAATGGGGACAGGCGCCTTTGTGGTGGATTGGGCCCGGTTTGTCTCGATCTGTAACAGTTAGGCCGCCAAAATCGGGCCTGGTGTTACAGATCGAGATTTTCGGGCGGCCTCTACGATATGTCTCGATCTGTAACAAGTAGAAACGATTTAGCCCGCTAGATGTTACAGATCGAGACGAAAGGTTCTAGTCCACGGCGATGTCGAGGTTCTTGCCGATGAGACCTACGTAGCCGCCCTCGGCAGCCTTGGGGCTGTCAGCATGGCAGAGAACCCACTTGTCGGCCTTCCAGTAGCAGTAGCTGTCGCCAGCCGTGGGCATGTCGGCTGCAGCCTCGGGGCGCGGGCCGTTGGTGCCGGCGGGCAGCGCCACCATCACCTGGAAGCCGCCGTCGTCGACCATGCAGGGCGTGTAGTGAAGCGTGGTGTTGAAAACCTCAACAAGCGTGCCGGCCGGCACGCGGAACGCCTTGACGCACGCGGTATCGAGCTTGCCGTCCTCGATCTCCCAGCGATGCGCCACGAGCAGGATAAAGTCGCGGGCGCCCAGGTTGAACTCGCTCGCGCGGTGGTACTCCAGGCAGTTGAGACGCGTGTTGTGGCCGTTGCACCAGCCCAGCTGGAA
>CABSYS010000128.1:0-5311 GCA_902482045.1 uncultured Collinsella sp. | reverse complement strand
TAACGCCGGTACCCTCGACAGCGGGCTTGATGATGATGCGGCCGGCACCAAAGTGGCCGAGAACCTCGTGCGGGATGGTGCCCTGCTCGGTCACCGGCACGTGGAACATGCTCTTCTTGGCATCGAGAGATGCCTTGGAGATGGCCATGGGCACCTCAGCGGACTTGCCCATGCCAACGCCGACGTTGCCCTTGCCGTCGCCAACGACGACGAGAGCGACGAGGCTCATGCGACGACCACCCTTGACGGTCTTCGACACGCGGTTGATGTAAACGACGCGCTCCTCGAACTCGGAGGCCTCGCGCTGCTGCTTCTGATTACGAGCCATGTGCTACATACCTCCTAGAACTCGAGACCGGCGGCACGAGCACCGTCGGCGAGGGCCTTGACGCGGCCATGGTAGATACGGCCACCGCGATCGAAGGCGACCTTGGTGATGCCGGCCTCGATGGCGCGCTTGCCAACGAGCTGACCGACCTTCTCCGCAGCCTCCTTGTTCGAGGTGTGGGTGCCCTTGAACTCGGCCTCGAGGGTCGAGGCAGAGACGAGCGTCAGGCTGGAGCCCTTGCTGTCGTCGATGATCTGGGCATAGATGTTGGCGTTAGTACGGGTCACGCGAAGACGCGGACGCTCGGCGGTACCCGAGACCTTGCCGCGAACACGACGCTGACGACGCTTGAGGCCTTCCAGCTTCGCCTTATGCTTGTTCATACGTAAACTCCTAAAAAGGTTGATCTTGCCAGCACCTGACGGGGTGCTGGTCTTATGCGAGTGAGTCGGTTACGACTACTTGGCGGCCTTACCCAGCTTGCGGCGGATGTGCTCGCCAACGTAGTGGATACCCTTGCCCTTGTAAGGCTCGGGAGGACGATGACCGCGGATCTCAGCGGCGATCTGACCGACCTGCTGCTTGTTGATACCCTTGACGTTCACGTGGGTGTTGTCGGGAACCTCGAAGGTGATGCCCTCGGGAGCCTCGACGATCACGGGGTGCGAGAAGCCCAGGGAGAACTCGAGGTTCTTGCCCTTCTGCTGCACGCGGTAACCGACGCCGGCGAGCTCGAGCTTCTTCTCGAAGCCCTCGGAAACGCCAACAACCATGTTGTGGATGAGGGCGCGAGTGAGGCCGTGGCGGGCACGGGTCTCACGCTCGTCGTCGGGACGGGAAACGGTGAGGACGTTGTCCTCGACGTTGATAGCGAGCTTCTCAAAGACATCGAGCTCGAGCTGGCCCTTGGGGCCCTTGACGACAACGTTGTTGCCGTTGACTGCCACTTCGACTCCGGCGGGAATCTGGACAGGCTTATTACCGATACGAGACACGGTGATCTCCTTTCCTTCTACCTACCGAGCGAATTACCAGACGTAAGCGATGATCTCGCCGCCGACGTTGTGCTTGCGAGCATCGCGGTCGGTCATGACGCCATGGCTGGTGGAAATAATGGCGGTACCAAGGCCACCGCGGACGCGGGGCATGTCGGCAACGCCGGTGTACTTACGCAGGCCCGGCTTGGAAATACGGCGGATGCCGTTGATGACCTTAGCCTTCTTGGGACCATACTTAAGCGTGATGTGCAGAGTCTTCTGGGGAACGGTGTCCTCGACATCGTAGCCCTCGATGTAGCCCTCCTCGTGCAGAACACGAGCGATCTCGACGAGCTTCTTGCTGCTCGGCATGGAGACCGTGGCCTTGTTCACAGAGTTAGCGTTACGGATGCGCGTAAGCATATCTGCGATCGGGTCTGTAAGGTTCATACAGATTCTCCTTCGTTCTTGATGAACACGTGCTCTTGGTTCTTCGCCGCCCTTAACGGCAAAGCCTAACTAGCGCGTTTTCCCTGTTCCAAACGGATGCTTGAAACGCTGGTAGTGACTTACCAGCTGGCCTTCTTAACGCCGGGAAGCTCGCCCTTGAGTGCAAGCTCGCGGAAGCAGACACGGCACAGGCCGAACTTGCGGTACACAGAGTGCGGACGGCCGCAGCGCTGGCAGCGCGTGTACTCACGAGTAGAGAACTTCTGCTTGCGATTGCACTTGACGATCATCGATGTCTTAGCCACTTATATCCTCCTCACATAGAGTATTGTTCGCCCCAAGCGCCGCCCCCTTGTGGGAACGGCGCTTATAGGGCAGGTGAACCTATTTCTTGAACGGGAAACCGAAGGCGTCCAGAAGGGCCTTGGCCTCCTCATCGGTGTTGGCGGTGGTCACGAAAGTGATGTCCATACCACGCTGGTGATCGACGGAATCGAAGTCGATCTCGGGGAAGATGAGCTGCTCGGTGACGCCCATGGAGAAGTTACCACGGCCGTCGAAGCTCTTGGCGGAGATGCCGCGGAAGTCGCGGATACGGGGGATCGCGACGGAGGTCAGACGATCGAAGAACTCCCACATACGGTCGCCACGCAGGGTAACCTTGCAGCCGATCGGCATACCAGCGCGCAGGCGGAAGGTAGCGATGGACTTGCGGGCACGGGTGATCATCGGCTGCTGGCCGGTGATGGCGCGCAGGTCGCGCACGGCACCGTCGATGGCCTTGGAATCGGTAGCGGCCTCGCCGACACCCATGTTCACGACGATCTTCTCAAACTTGGGGATCATCATGACGTTCTCGTACTGGAACTTGTCCTGAAGCTGCTGCTTGACCTCGTTGTTGTACTTGGTCTTCAGACGCGGCACATACTTCTCTTCTGCCATTGTTCACTCCTTCTTGGGGTTTTAAGCACGGGGCGTGGCCACGATGGGTTGTCCTCGTGCCTCCTGGCTGCATCCGCGCCGCTCATGGCATTTCGCGGTTTGGACTCGACGCAGCAGGAGCCGACAAAACAATCGGTACTATACGCGCATCGGGAGCGTATTTCCAGAAAAACCTCGTCTGCCTGCACAACTCCACAACTCCCCCGCACAAATGGGTCCCAAAAAGCAGTTGCGGTGAAATAGGGACTGTTTGGCAACCTAACAGGCTTAAACAATCCGTATTTCACCGCAACTTATTGATGGGGATGCGATTAGCGCTTGCGGGGGACGAGTTTGGTGCGGCGCAGGTGAATCATCTCGGCGGCGATGGAGATGGCGATCTCCTCGGGATCCTCGGCCTCGATGGCGACACCGATCGGCAGGTGCAGCTCGTCGATCTGGTCCTGTGTAAAGCCCTCCTGCTCCAGGCGGGCGCGCACAAAGGCCGTCTTGCGCCGCGAGCCCAGGCAGCCCAGGTAGGCAGGCTTGGCGCGCATGGCCTGAATCACCACGTCGATATCGGACTTGTGACCTGCTGTAGCGACCACCACCAGATCGCGCGGACCGATGGGACACAGCTCGCTCAGGTTCTTGTAGTCGACCAGACGACGGTCGTAGACACCGGGCACCCATTCGGGTGTCAACGTGCCGGGGCGATCGTCGCACGCTACAACGGCAAAGCCCGCCGCCGTGAGCACCCGCGCCGTCGCGGCGCCCACGTGGCCGCAGCCAAAGATATAGGTCAGGCCCTCGGGGCAGAGCGTCTCGATGTGCGCCGGGGGAATCTCGGAGGCGGCATTGGTGTAGGTGACCTTACTCCCCTCCTCCACCAGCGAAAGCCCGGGGCAGCCTGCAATGGTGCGGCGCGATTCCTCGCCATGGTACTCGGCCACATCGCCCTCGAGTGCGCTCGCGATAAACGGCTCAAAGTCGATGACGAAGTCGCCGATGCGCCGATAGGCCAAGACGTCGGCAATTTCCTGGAACAACGGTGCCTGAGTCGCATCCAGATGCAGATAGCACAGGCAGATGGCTCCGCCGCAGATCATGCCGGTATCGGAGTTCTCGCCGCCCATGGTGTAGCGGACCAGACGCGACTGTCCCGCGCCCAGGAGCTCGCGCGCCTCATCCAGCGCAAAGAGCTCAATCTTGCCGCCGCCGATAGTGCCCGCCTGGCTGCCGTCGGCAAAGACAGTCATCCATGCGCCCACACCGCGCGGCGATGACCCCGCCGTACCGGCCACGACCACGAGCTCGCACGTCTCGCCAGCACGCAGGGCAGTAAGCGCCGCATTCACAACATCGAGCTTTTCCATTGCCGCCTTCTATCCTCTAAAGACATCGGTGAGCATAGCGAGTGCCTCGAGCACGCCGCCGCCGACCGACGTCGCTTTGTCCGAAATGTAGTTGATATAGCTGGCATCGCCGCGCGGATCGACATCGGCGCATTTAAAGCCCTCGGTCACCTGCACGCCGTTCGCCAAAAGCCCGCGCAGACAGCCATCGATCTGCGTGCGCATGGGCATATCTCCCGCGTAGCCAATCACGTTTCCGGCACTCACGATGTCGCCGATTGCGCGGTCGGACCGAAACACGCCGGCGGCGGGGCTGTGAATAACGCGCTCTTTGCCATAGCCGGCGATAATGCCTGGCGCGCCCGTGTTGGGCTGGGGCGAACCCTGGGTGATGACGCGGCCGAGAAAATGCCCGCGCATGGTCTCGACCACGGCGTCACAGTCAACCGGCGCGGTAAAGCCCGGCCCCACGGCGATGACGGCAGGCGCCATGTCGCGCGTGGTGCTCAGGTTGCGCTTGGCCAAAATCGCGTCGACCACGGCAGCGGGTTTCAGTTCGTCGAGCATCTTGGCCTGGGGGTCTACCACGACGGCGACGTCTCCGGCCTCGGTAATTGCAAGCGCCTCTGCCGGCGTCTGTGCCAAGCGAGCGCGAATGCCTTCGACCTCGACCTCGCCCAGGCGAATGGCCTCGCAAAAACTGATTGTGCGGCGGATGCACGTGGGAACCGCGATATCGGCCATAACGACCGACACGCCGGCGCGAACCAAGCGAGCGGCGACGCCCGTGGCGATATCGCCAGCGCCGCGAACATAAACGAGCATTCCCGGGGCACCTCCCTGTGCTACGGTTTGAGCAGAGCAAAAGCGGTTCGACCGCTACTCTGATGATTATTTATTATCACAGTATTATACGGCGGTGAACAGATGGAAACGACGAGCGGAAACCTTGCCTCCGCGCTCAAGATCGAGCCGGGCATTACCGCAATTATCGGCAGTGGCGGCAAGTCGACATTGCTGAAGACGCTCGGCCTTGAGCTCATGCGCGCCGGCGGCAGGGTGCTCCTCTGCACCACCACGCACATGTTTCCCGTCGCCGGCGTGCCATGGGACGGGTCGAGCCGTCGCCTGGACGCCGCGCCTTGGAAGCCGGGGACCCTGCATGTTCCCGGCTGCACCTGCGAGGCATGCGCGGGACTTGCCCGCGGAAGCATCTGCCAGGCAGGTGTTTTGGACCCGGAGACCTGTCTCTTATACACATCTGACGCTGCCGACGACTT
>CABSYS010000127.1:0-5322 GCA_902482045.1 uncultured Collinsella sp. | reverse complement strand
GATCTGCGCATGTCTCGTGGGCTCGGAGATGTGTATAAGAGACAGTGTCCGTTCCGTCGGCAATGCCCTCGTACTTCATGTCGAAGTTTGCTTCTTTGGAAAGATCGAGGCCCGTAGTCTGAGTCGCCGAGCTGGCATCCTTTTCTGCCTTATCGGGGCCAACCTTAAAATCGATAGAGTTCTGGGCCGAGCCCGTCTTTGCGTCTGCAACGATTGTCCAGTCGTTCTTGGTCGTGACCTTCATGTTGGTGACGTGGATGCCATATGCCGAGAGGTTGTCGATGGTAATCGTCTTGTCGGAGGGTCCTACAAGTGTTCCGTCGGCTTTGGCGGCAAAGGGGATGACCGTTGGCGCCTTAAACGAAACATTGCTAATGTCGGCCTTCACCGTCACATCGGTGGTTCCAACGCGCACCTCTGCCATGGCCGCCGTTGGCGCGGCGCCCATCGCAAGTGCGAGCGCAAGCCCTGCGCCCACGGCGAGTGCCCTGGCTCCGCTCAGGTTCATGGGTGTGTTCATAATCGATCCTTTCTGCTCGTCACGGACTGTTTCCGTGATGGTTGGACGAATGGGGACAGGGTGCTGCCCCTGCGAGCGCGTCGGCCACTAGCCTTCTGCCTGGGCCACCCGCACTTTGACGCGCGTCGGATTGCCGTGGGTGTCGTAGGTCTTGGCATCGAGTGCCTGAATCTCGATATATGCCTCGCCTTCTTGGATATCGCCGGCGGGGCAGGTCTCAACCGTCTTGCCGGCTTCGACCACACCGGACTCATAGATGGTCTCGTCGTTTTGAATCACGCGGAAGCGCTGGGGAAACTTGTTGTCTTGGACGTTTTGCACGTTGACGCGCAACTTGCCGCCTTCCTGCAACTGTGCGACCGGCGCGACCGAGATCGTCATCATGTTGTCGCGGACGATGGCGTCGAGCTCATCCTGGATTTCTTGGCGCGATTTACCCTCTGCCGTCGTGACCGAGGCGCCCGCTTCGGGCACAGGCTGCGACTGCCAGGCGTATAGTCCTACGGCGATGAGGGCGCAGACGATAGCCAGGCAGACAACGACGAGTTTCTTGCGACGCCCCAGTCCTGCAAGGCGGGGCGGCTTCTTCGCACTCATGCGGCGTCCTTGGTGGTGTAGACACGTGCGAACGTGGACGGGTCCGCTCCAAAGAGCATGTGAAGCATCAGGCGGCGCGAGTAGATGAGCTCGTCGAAGTCGTGAGGGAGCTCGATGTTGTGGATGCGCGCGATGTGGTGGGCGAGCGCCGAGAACGACTCGGGGTCGCAGATAACATCGGTGGTGACGTGGTAGACCGTCGTATCGGGGAACGCCTCTTCGTCGAAAGGCAGGAGATAGGGATCGTCGTCGACCTCGATGGCGACGCCGTACTGGGGCCAGTAATATGCCATGGGAACCTCCCTGCTTCTGGGGCCAAAACTTCCATTGGTTTTGGCTGTTGATGCCGACCGTATCAGTCACTACTTGACCAATTTCTGACCAAATGCTTGACGGATTGACATCTCCGCAGGTAAAAGATGGTAAAAATTACTTCAACTTTTTTCGAGCGACAATCGCGCGGTCGGCGACGGCGGGGCCATATGTGTCAAAAGCATCGTCTGCCGAGGAAACCTTGCCGCTCGCCGAATTGCACGAACGTAAAAATCGCCAATTATGGAGACGGTCTCGAACACGTCGACGAAACGATGCGGTAACATCTCCCTGCAAACACTGTAGCTAGCTAAAGGGGGAGTTCGCGTGTCGGCAACCATCAAACCCTTCACCGACGAGTTCGAAGAGTATGGCCGCGATGAGTCTCGCACATCGGGCGAGGCCTCGAGCATCTCGTTTCCGACAACGGAGGACGAGGTCCGCGCCATTTTGAAAAAGCTCCATGCCGAGCGTGTCCCGGTGACGGTTCAGGGCGCCCGGACCGGTCTGGCCGCCGGCGCCGTGCCTCATGGCGGTCACATTCTCAATACTTCCCACATGAATCGCTACCTAGGCATTCGCCGCGATGAGCAGGGCCGCTTTCTTTTGCGTGTGGCGCCCGGCGTCGTGCTGTCCGAGCTGCGCAAGCAGCTGGGCAAGAAAGTGTTGCCGACTGCCGGCTGGGACCAGACATCGCTTGAGGCCTACGAGGAGTTCCAGGAAGCTCCCGAGCAATTCTTTCCTACCGATCCCACCGAGGCATCTGCCTGCCTGGGCGGTATGGCGGCATGCAACGCTTCCGGCGCCCGTAGCTACGCTTACGGCCCCATGCGCCCTCACGTCACGGGCCTTCATGTCGTGCTGGCCGATGGCGACCTGCTCGAGCTTCACCGTGGCGAGGTTTTCGCGCAGGGCCGTCGCCTTTCGCTCGTCACGGTGCAGGGCCGCACGCTCGAGCTCGACCTTCCCGACTACACCATGCCCAAGACCAAAAATGCTTCGGGCTATTTCGTTGCTGACGATATGGATGCCATCGATCTGTTTATCGGTGCGTGTGGCACACTCGGCGTTATCACCGAGCTCGAGATTGCCCTGCAGGCGGCGCCTGCGGTCGTTTGGGGCGTGAGCTGCTTCTTTGACAGCGAAGACAAGGCCGTGTCCTTCACCGATTTTGTGCGTCCCGTCCTGTCCCACGCGGCTGCCATCGAATATTTCGATGCGGGCGCCCTGGATATCCTGCGTCGTCAGCGTGAGCAGTCGACCGCGTTCGCCTCGCTGCCGGCGCTCGACAAAGACGCCAAGGTCTGTGTCTACGTGGAGCTCGACTGCGACGACGAAGCCCAGGCGACTGAGGAGCTGTATCACTTGGGGTGGGTACTAGAGCTTGCGGGTGGCAGCGACGATGCGACATGGGTCGCGCGTACCGAGGTCGATCGCGAGTGTCAGCGATTCTTCCGCCATGCGGTGCCCGAGAGCGTCAACATGCTCATCGACGAGCGTCGCCGCACGGATCCCACCATCACCAAACTGGGTTCGGACATGTCGGTGCCCAACGCGCGTTTGGCCGATGTCATCGCCCTTTATCGCCGCACGTTGGCCGAAAGCGGGCTTGAATCTGCCGCCTGGGGGCACATCGGTAACAACCATCTGCATGTGAACATTCTGCCGCGCGATGCGCAGGATTACCGCCGCGGCGGAGAACTCTTCGCCCAGTGGGCTTCCGAGGTTACGGCCATGGGCGGCGCCGTCTCCGCCGAACACGGCGTCGGCAAGATCAAGGCGGGCTTCTTGGAGACGATGTACGGTCACGAGGCCATGGTCGAGTCGGCGCGGCTCAAGCTCCAGCTCGATCCTGCCGGGCAGCTGGGCCGCGGTAACCTGTTTTCGGAGAAGCTCTTGGATGAGCTCGTCCAGAAAGGGGGCGCGTGAAGATGAGCGATTTCCATATGGTGGTGTGCGTCAAGGCGGTGCCGGGCAGCACCGAGGTCAAGATGGACCCCAAGACCAATACCATCGTGCGCGATGGCAAGCAGGCGGTCATTAACCCATTCGATGCGAGCGCTTTGGAATGCGCGCTGGCGCTGAAGGATGACTTTATCGGCTTTGGCATGGACGTGCGCGTAACGGTGGTGTCGATGGGCATCCCCGCGACCGAATCGCTATTGCGCGACTGCATTGCCCGTGGCGCCGATGACGCACTGCTGCTAACCGATCGCGCCTTTGCAGGTGCCGATACCCTGGCAACCACCTATGCCCTCAAGTGCGGCATCGAGGCGCTCGACGAGGACTTCGACCTGCTCATCTGCGGCAAGATGGCGGTGGACGGCGATACGGCCCAGATTGGTCCCGAGCTTGCCGGTGCCTTTGAGATTCCCTGTGTGACCGACGTGAGCTGCGTGCAAAGCGCGGGCTTTACGACGTGTGGCTCGCTGGCGCTCGTTCACGGATGCGATGCCGGCGAGGAGACGGTGTATCTTGAGATGCCGTGCGCGATGACGACTGCCAAGGAGATTGGCCAGTTGCGTATGCCAAGTATTGCCGGTATTCGTGCGGCGGAGGAGGCAGACGTGCGCGTGGTCAGTGCCGCCGACGTGAACGCCGACCCCGCGCGTTGCGGCCTTGCCGGGTCGCCGACACAGGTCGTGCGCTCGTTTGTGCCCGACCGTGACCAAACGTGCGAGACCGTTGAGGGGACGGCGTCCGAGCAGGCGGCAAAGCTTGCCAAGATTATCGAGGGGATGGCATAGATGAGCGGACTGATTATCGATAGCGAAGCCTGTATCGGCTGCGGTCGCTGCGTTCGCGCCTGTGCCTCTGGCGGCATCGTAGTGGAAGGCGAGCGGCCCAACCGTTGCGCCCGCGTAACCGACGGCTGCATCCTATGCGGCGGGTGCGTCGACGCTTGCCCCGTCAATGCCATTTCGATCGAGCGCGACGAGGCCGCCGGCGCGGTTGACCTCGATGCGTATCGAGATATCTGGGTATTCGCGCAGACCGACGAGCACGATACGGTGAATCCCGTTGCCTATGAGCTCATGGGCAAGGGCCGCGAGCTTGCCGATACTCGCGGCTGCCGTCTGGTGACACTGGTCGGTATGGGCCCCGAGGGTTCTCTCGGTGACCTGGAGCATCTGGTTTGCGCCGGTGCAGACGAGGTCCTGGTCTGTCGCGACGAGCGTCTGCGCCAAAACGATGCGGAGGTCTACGCTCGGCTGATCTGCGATTTGGTGGCAGAACGCAAGCCCGAGGCCATTCTGTACGGTGCGACCGCTTTTGGCCGCGAACTGGCACCCGGCGTTGCCGTGCGTTTGCAGACGGGCCTTACGGCTGACTGCACCGTACTTTCGATGGATACGGAGACGGGGCTGCTGCAACAGACGCGCCCGGCGTTTGGCGGCAACCTGATGGCCACCATCGTCTGCCCCAATCATCGTCCCCAGATGGCAACGGTGCGTCCTGGCATCTTTGGAGCGCCCGAGTTTGACTATAGCCGTTCCGGTACGATTACCCAGGTATCGCTTTCGGAAGACGCCAAGGCTCGTGTCGAGATCTCGATTCCCGCCGAGGAGTGGAGGCAGCAGGCCTCGATCGCCGATGCCGAGCGCCTGGTCGTGGTGGGCCGCGGCATTGGCTCCAAGAAGAATCTGCCCCTGATGCGAAGGCTCGCCGAGGCTCTGGGAGCCGAGCTTGGTTGCACGCGACCTGTCGTGGAGGCCGGCTGGTTGGAGTATCACCATCAGATTGGCCAGACGGGCGTCTCGGTTTCGCCCAAGCTTCTCGTGAGTATCGGCGTTTCGGGCGCCATCCAGCATCTTGCCGGCATCGGTGGGGCAGAGTGCATTCTGTCTCTTATACACATCTCCGAGCCCACGAGACATGCGCAGATCTCGTAT
>CABSYS010000126.1:0-5329 GCA_902482045.1 uncultured Collinsella sp. | reverse complement strand
GGCTCGGAGATGTGTATAAGAGACAGGAGCCACGCCCGTCTGGGTCTGAGCGCCCTCGACAAGCTCCGTGCCGGCATGCGCGAGCTCAGCAGGCTTGAACATCGCACTCAGGTCGACGCCGCCGCCAGCGTAGCCGAGTGCGGCAAGTGCGATCACAATCACCGCAACAACAACTGCAATCGGCACGTAACGATGCCACCCAGCGGGATTGAGGCCACTGCGGCGAGCCGCACCGCGGCTGATATAGCCCAGCGTTCCGTCGTGCTTGAGCTTAGAGCCCACCACGCGCTTGCGCCCCCGCAGCGATGACTCGGCCTGCATGGCCAAGCGAGCGCTTGCCGAAGGATAGCCGTATTTGGTGCGTTTGAACGAACCGTCGAACCCTGACGCGTGCTTGCCCCACGTCCGGGACGTCGTGCGGCGGTTAACTGGAGCCGCGCCCCGTCTATTCCGGTTTGGTTTTGAAGTCTCCGCCATACGCCCCCGCACGCCGTAACACAATCGAAACATTACTGCTTTGGACTGTAGCACACGCGCTGCACGCGGTCACGGGCGCCTCGCTCAGCGGTCGTCGTCCTTCAGCAAGCGCCACAGGGTCGTGCGGCTTATCCCCAGCACCTCGGCAGCGCGGGTCCGGTTGCCCTGAAGGTGGCCTACGACCAGCCGCGCGATGTCGCGTTCGGTATCGGCCAGTGGACGCAGGATATACAGGTCGCTGTCGAGCATCGGAGCGCCAAAGGTTGCGGTTTTGATGACGTCCTCCTGGGCGAGCACCTCCTCTGCCACCGCGCGCTCCGCCACACCCGACCCCACTAATATATAGAGTCGTTCCGAGACCTCGCGAAGCTGCAGGTAGTTGCGGGGCCAGCAATAGCCGTTGAGCATCGAGGCAGCCTCCTCGGACATACTCGGAGCGGCAGTTCCAAAGACATCTGACAGATATGACAAATACCGCGCAACCTTTTTCGATGCGCCACCCTGCTCGGCAATCGCAGGCGCCACACTTACTGCACACGCCAAGCGCTCGGTTACAAAAGCGGCCTGGTCGCTTTCGCCACCGCCCGGCATATCGTTTGCAGTCAGAACCACATGGCAACGCGCGGCCAACGCCGTGTCGGTCATCGTAGAGACAAGCTCGCGCAGACGCTGCGGCGAAAGTGCATGCCAGCCGCCAATGCAAAGGGTCAGCCCTGCCTGGAACAGCGGCGATTCCGAGCTTTTGAGCAGATGGCGCCAGCCGCGATCTGTGAGCTCGTCAAGTGCCACGGACACAAAGGGTTCGTCAGCATAAGGCCCATCCAGATAGAGGCGTTTTGCAATCTCTGCCTGGCCAGCGCCCAGCTCGCCCTCCAACATGAGGGGCACGCCGCGGGCATAGCTTTCGCAGACGGGGCCAGCGACCGCGGCGGCACCCTCGACAATGCCGTACGCGCTCGCCTCGTAGCGCGCCTCGACCTCATCTGCGTTAAGCCACTCAATACCCGCATGTGCCGCCACACCGTGCACCTCGCGAACCACGACCACCCAAAGCGCGCCGTATTCCTTGGCGACCGGACGCACCGTGAGGCTCAAGCGCCCTCCCGCATGCCCCATCACCAGGCGTGTGCCGTTGCCCACGCGCCCCAGGCGCTCGGCGACAAATGCCGCGACATCTTGCTCGAGCGCGACATCGTCCATGGTCGAAATCGCCACGCGTCCATGCCCATCGATTGCCAACGCCGAGGCCCCGGCAGCAGCCAAGGCCTCGATCAAGATTTGTAGCTTGGCGTCACTGTTCATATTGCGCCCCGTCCTCGGCGCCACGCCGCCACCGACGGCTGCGCGAGCGAGTGTTTCAAAATTGAACGATATTGCCCACCAAACACTATAGGGCAGAAGCCGCCGTCCTGCGAGTATATGAGTTGCCCCGCATCGCCATCCTGGCGGGGCGATAAGAGCTCTTCGGGACCTATCAACCTGCGGACAAGCCATACCCGCAAGAGCTCCTATCGCTCCACCGCGGACATGCGCTCGCCAGCACGCAGCACGCAAATAAGCTACTTCTCTACCAGATTCCCAGCACGTGCTGCATTCCCAAACTCATGCAAGCAATGCCAATCCAGCAGCAAAAGCCCAATGCGATGGGCTTGCCGCCCTTTTTGACCAGCTCGACGATATCGGTATTAAAGCCAATAGCCGCCATGGCCATCACGATAAAGAATTTCGACAGCTCCTTGATGGGTGCCGTAATGGATGCAGGAAGCTGAAGCACCGTGGTGATTACGCTCGCCAGCACAAAGAACAGCACGAACATGGGAAACGCGCGTTTAAGCGAGAACGTGCTTTTGGCGTCGCCGCCGGCCTTACGCGCCAGATGCATCTGCCAGCATGCGAGAACCAACGTAATGGGAATAATGGCCAGCGTCCTGGTGAGCTTGACCACTGTGGCGCTTTCGAGCACATTGGCACCGGGATGCATACTGTCCCAGGCGCTCGCCGCAGCCGTTACCGACGAGGTGTCGTTGATGGCGGTGCCGGCAAACAGGCCAAAGCCCTCGTTGGTCAGCCCGAGCATGCCGCCGAGCGTCGGAAACACGAGCGCCGCGATAACGTTAAACAGGAAGATGACCGAAATAGCCTGGGCAATCTCGCGATCGTCAGCGTCGATGACGGGCGCGGTCGCGGCGATGGCAGAACCGCCGCAAATCGACGAACCCACGCCTACAAGCGTCGCGATCTTGCCCGGCACGTTCATAACGCGGCAGAGCACGAAGGCGATGACAAGTGAGGTCGAGATCGTCGCCACGATAATCGGCAGCGACTGAGCGCCTTTGGACAGAATCTGCGAGAGGTTCATGCCAAAGCCAAGCAGGATTACCGCGTACTGCAAGACTTTTTTAGACGTATAGGTGACACCGGCGGCAAGCTGGTCGCGACGATTCTTGGGAAAGACGAGCGCCAGAACCATACCAAAGAGGATGGCAAACACCGGCCCGCCAACCACCTCAACCTGTTTGCCGAGCAACGTCGCGGGGATGGCGATGACCAGGCAGAACAAGACACCCTTCCAGCGCTCGCGTACGATATTCGCCAATTGCATATGGGATTCCTTCTTTCTATTTCACGTTTGCGACGGCTTATGATACGGCAATATTGAGCACAGCCCTGCGCAAACAAAGGCTAAGATGCCGCAATAGTTCTCGGGCAACAGCCGAATTACCCACCACGGAGAGCTGATTCGCGGCATAATTAACAGCTGATATATGAGTGTGATAGAACGGTTGCGAGGCACTATGGAAGAATCGATGCACGTCGGCGAGCAGGAAACGAGCCTACAGGACCAGTCCTACCACACCATTCGACGCAAAATCGTCTATCTGGACTACAAGCCGGGCGAAAAGCTGGGCGTCAAGCAGCTTTGCGACGACCTGGATATGGGGCGCACCCCTGTGCGCGAGGCACTGGTGCGCCTGGCGCAAGAGGGCCTGGTGCGCACCGTACCCCAAAGCGGCACCTACGTCTCACCCATCAACCTCACCCTTGCCGAAAGCGCCTGCTACATTCGCGAACACCTGGAAAAGCAGGTGATTGTGGAGTGCTGCGCCCGTGCCACCTCGGCAGGTATCGAGCAGCTCGATCGAGCCATCGCGCTGCAGGAAAAGACCATGGCCGAGGAGGATCGCATCGGCTTCTTTTTAAGCGACAACCTCATGCACCGCATGATCTTTAGCATCGCGTGCCGCAGCACCGTATGGTCGTGGCTCGAAGAGACCAATGCCGACCTGGAGCGCTTCCGCTGGCTGCGCGCCGCCACGCAGACGCTCGACAATCAGGAGATTGTTAACGAGCACAAGCAAATCCGCCGCGCCATCGCCGGCCGCGACCCCATCGAGGCGAGCTTTTTGGTCAGCAAGCACCTGCATATGATGTTCCGCAACCAGACCGAGGTCCTGGACCAATATCCCAAGTACTTCGAGACCAGCAAGCTCCGCTAACCTGCCAAAAAGGGACAGGTTTATTTTGGCAGGTTTTATCTGGGCAAATGCAACAAGGCCCGACTCCGCCACAACGGAGCCGGGCCTTGTTCGCTAGAACGGCGGAACCAACTATTCCACGGTCACGCTCTTAGCGAGGTTTCGGGGCTGATCGACGTCGCAGCCGCGCAGGATGGCAACCTCGCGGGCGAGCAGCTGCAGCGGGACGCTCGCCGTGATGGGGCTGAACACGTCGCGGACGGCCGGCACGCGGATGATACAGTCGGCGATCTTGTTGATCTCCTCGTCGCCCTCGGTGGCAACGACGATGACCTTGGCACCGCGCGCCTTGCACTCCATAAGGTTCGACACGGTCTTGTCGTAGGTGGCGCTCTTGGTGGCCACGGCGATGACGGGGAAGCCCGGATCGATCAGCGCGATGGGGCCGTGCTTCATCTCGCCGGCAGCATACGCCTCGGCGTGCAGGTAGCTGACCTCCTTGAGCTTGAGTGCGCCCTCGTAGGAGATGGCAGCGCCCATACCGCGGCCCACGAACAGCGCCGACTGCGCGTCCTTGCACAGTAGGGCGGCCTCGTGCACGGCCTCGGCCTGCGTGTCCAAAATCCACTGGATCTGCTCGGCCGTATCGGAAAGCTCGCGGAACATCATGCGCGTCTGCTTGGTAGTCAAACGGTACTTGACCTGCGCCAGCAGCAGAGCCAGCAGCGTCAGGCTCACAACCTGGCCGATGAAGCTCTTGGTCGAGGCGACCGCGATCTCCTTGTTGGCCTTGGTATAGATGACGCCGTCACTCTCGCGCGCCACGGGGCTGCCCACCACGTTGGTGATGCCAAAGACCTTGGCTCCCTTGATGCGCGCATCGCGAATGGCGGCGAGGGTGTCGGCCGTCTCGCCCGACTGGGACACGGCAACGACAAGCGTCGTCGGCGTGATGATGGGGTTGCGGTAGCGGAACTCGCTGGCAGCCTCAACCTCGGTGGGAATGCGAGCCCAGCCCTCAATAAGGTTCTTTGCGATGAGGCCGGCGTGATAGCTGGTGCCGCAGGCGATCACGTAGACACGGTCGATGTCGTTGAGCTCCTCGAGGGACAGGCCCAGCTCATCGATGTCGAGCTCGCCGGCAGGCGTCATACGGCCAACCAGGGTATCGCGCACGACGCGCGGCTGCTCGTGGATCTCCTTGAGCATAAAGTCGGGGTAGCCGCCCTTTTCGGCCATGTCCAGATCCCAATCGATGTGGGTGACCTTGGGCTCGATGACATTGCCGGCCTCGTCGGTGTACTCGACGCCCGCAGGCGTAAGCTTGGCAAACTGACCGTCCTCGAGCACCACGACATCGCGGGTGGCGTCGATGA
>CABSYS010000125.1:0-5373 GCA_902482045.1 uncultured Collinsella sp. | reverse complement strand
GCATATCAACCAAGAGGAGATCTCGGAGGTGCGCCGCGTGGCCCCGTCCGAGCTCGACGGCTACCTGCAGGGCCATCCCGAGCAGCTGGCCCCCTGGCTCCGCGAGGCCCTCAGCGACCCATCCATCCGTACGGCCCTCGCTATGTAAAAAAGACAGTCCCTTTGCCACACCCAAACCGTCACAACATTCGGCGAAAATCTCGAAATCGAGGAAAAGCGTCGAATGTTGTGACGGTTTTTGTCCAGGGGATCGCTTCTCATCCAAAAAATCCGCTTGACTGTATTGCCGCAACACAGCGCAACGTAAGGGGTGTCCGATAACGGGCGCCCCTTTTTAAGCGGCAACGTGGCTGCGAATCCGGAGCGCCCCCAACAAGAAAGGTGGGGAGATGGAAGCGGAAAAGAAGGCGTTTAAGATCACCAAGCGCGAAATTGGCTTTGTGCTGGGTATCGTTGTCTTTTTGCTGGTGAAGTTTCTTCCTTTGGCGGAGCTGAGCTCGACGGTCGAGCTCACGGTCGGCGGTCAGACCTGTCTGGCACTGACGCTCGCCACCGTAGTGTTCTGGGCATGTGGCGTAGCACAGCCGGGCTTTGTGGGCCTGCTCTACTGCGCGCTGCTCGTCCTGTTCAAGGTGTGCGTGGACGACACGGGCGCCGCGAGCATCTCGGCGACGGTCGCCTCCACGTTTAGCTCGTGGACCAAGGCCACCATGTGGCTCGTCATCGGCGCCTACCTCATCGCCAGCGCGGTCAAGGAGTCGGGCCTGGGCGAGCGTATCGCCTATGCGTTTATGCTCAAGTTCGTGCGCGACGCCAAGTCGCTCATCATCTCGATCTTCGCGCTCACCTTTGTGCTGTCGCTGCTGATCCCGCATCCGTTCCCCCGCGCCTTCCTCATCCTCGCCGTCGTCTCGGTTATCGCCGAGTCCGCCGGCTACGGTGACGACGACAAGGGCAAGCTCGGCTTCCTCGTGTTTGCCGCTGCCGCCCCGGGCTCCATGTTCTTCCTGACGGGCGACTCCACGCTCAACCCCCTCGTTGCACAGTACAGTGCCGAGGCCGGCGGCATGAGCCCGTCCTTCGTCGACTGGTTCTTGTACATGAGCGTGCCTATGCTGGTCGCGCTGCTGTGCACCCTGTTCTTGGGCCTCTTCCTCTTTAAGCCCAGCAAGGAGCTCGTCTACGATCGCGAGCAGATCGTGGCCAAGCAGGCCGCGCTCGGCAAGCTCACCGTCAAAGAGATCCGCACCATCGTGTGGCCTGTCATCGCCATCGCGCTGTGGCTCACCGTTTCGGGCGATTACATCGGCTGGGTCACCCTGGCCATTGGTGTCGCTCTCGCCATGCCCATCATCGGCGAAGTCCTCACCCCCGCCAGCTGGAACGCTGTCGACATCAAGTCCCTCATGTTCCTGACGGCCGCCATGGCCGTGGGCTCCGTGGGCGGTGCCACCGGCATGAACGCCTGGATCGCCGACGTCGTGCTCCCCAGCTCCGTGCCCGAGAACATCTTCCTGTTCGCCCTGCTCGTCGCCGCGCTTTCCATGATCATCCACATGTTCATGGGCTCGGTCATGGCCGTGCTCGGCGTGTGCGTGCCGGCGTTCATCAGCTTTGCCGCCGGCTCCAGCGTGAGCCCGCTCGCCGTGGCGCTCATCGTCTTCACGTCCATCAACATCCACTACATCCTGCCGTTCCATAACCTGCCGATCCTTATCGGCGAGGGCAAGGACGCCGGCGGCTACACCTCCAAAGAGGCCATGCGCATGGGCATCCCCCTCACCGCGGTCGTCTTTGTCGTCGTGCTGGTCGAGGCTGCCTGGTTCCACCTCTTTGGCCTGATGTAAGCGGTCGAGCGCCCCGGCTGTAAGCAGCCAAGCGCTTGAACTTCGAGTGGTCGAGCGCTCCATTTGTGAGCGCCGCGGACCCATTACGTTACCCCGTCCGGCGGCACCCCGTCGCCGGACACTCTCCCGAAAGGAGTACGCCATGTCCACTACCAATGCTTCCCAGATCCACGATCTGCGTTCTGCGCTCGACTTTTTGCGCGAGATGCCGGGCCAGCTGCTCGAGACCGACACCCAGGTCGATCCCGATGCCGAGGTCTCGGGCGTCTACCGTCACGTCGGCGCCGGCGGCACCGTCATGCGCCCGACCAAAGAGGGTCCGGCGATGGTTTTCAACAACGTCAAGGGCTTTGACGACGCCAAGGTCTGCATCGGCATGCTTGCCAGCCGCAAGCGCGTTGCCGCTCTGCTCGACCTGGACGAGGAGCACCTGGGCCTCGAGATCGGCAAGCGCTTCGAGAACCTGATCGCCCCCGAGCAGATCGCCGAGGGCAAGCACGTCGACTGCCAGGAGGTCGTGTACAAGGCGACCGACGAGGGCTTTGACCTGCGCAAGATCGTTCCCGCTCCCACCAACACGCCCGTTGACGGCGGCCCCTACATCACCATGGGCCTCGCCTATGGCACGAGCCCCGATGACACCCAGTCCGACGTAACCATCCACCGCTTCTCCTGCGTCGACAAGGACAAGCTCGCCATGTGGATCACCCCGGGCAGCCGTCACCTGGGTGCGTTCTTTGACGAGTACTGCCAGCGCGGCGAGGATATGCCCATCTCCATCTCCATCGGCCTGGACCCCGCCGTGTACATGTGCTGCGGCTTCGAGGCTCCCACCACGCCGCTCGGCTTCAACGAGCTGCAGATCGCCGGCGCCCTGCGCGGCCGCGCCGTCGAGCTTGCCGACTGCGTCACCGTTCCGCAGAAGTGCATTGCCAATGCCGAGTACGTGCTCGAGGGCTACCTCATGCACGACGAGACCATCAACGAGGATGTCAACGGCCACGGCTACGCCATGCCCGAGTTCCCCGGCTACACCGGTGGCGCCAAGGTCTGCCCGGTGATCAAGATCACCGCCGTCACCACGCGCGTCAACCCCATTATGGAGAGCTGCATCGGCCCTTCGCACGAGCACGTGTCCATGGCCGGTATCCCCACCGAGGCCTCCATCTACAAGATGGTCGAGACCGCTATCCCGGGCCGCCTGCTCAACGTTCACGCCGCTCCCTGCGGTGGCGGCAAGTTCGTTGCCATCATGCAGTTCAAGAAGTCGAGCAAAAATGACGAGGGCCGTCAGCGCAACGCCGCCATGCTCGCCTTCTCGGCGTTCTCCGAGCTCAAGCACGTCATCCTTGTCGACGAGGATGTCGACATCTTCGATATGAGCGACGTGATGTGGGCCATGACCACGCGCTTCCAGGCCGACGTGGACCTCATCACCATCCCCGGTTGCCACTGCCACGTGCTCGATCCGTCCAACGACCCCGCGTTCGATCCTTCGATCCGCGAGCACGGTATCGCCTGCAAGGCCATCTTCGACTGCACGGTTCCGTTTAACCTCAAGAAGAACTTCATCCGCTCGCAGTTCATGGAGATCGACAAGGACAAGTGGGCCGCCGAGCTCGCCTTCTAGTAAGTAGCCCTACCAAGTAGTTAAGGAGTTGTCATGCCTGAGTCTTCTGTTCGTCCCCGTCGCATTGTCGTTGGCGTGTCTGGCGCCAGCGGTGCGGCACTGGGCCTTGAATGCCTCAAATGCCTGCGTCAGGCCGGCGCTGAGTCGGCGCTTGTCGTCACGCGCGGGGGAGAGATCACCATCGAGCAGGAGCTCGGCATGACGCTCGACGAGTTTGCGTGCTATGCCGATGTGGTCTACGACAACAAGAACATTGGCGCTGCCATCGCAAGCGGCACCTATCCGGTCGACGGCATGATCGTGGCTCCCTGCTCCATGAAGACGCTCGCCGGCATCGCGAGCGGCTACAGCGAAAACCTGTTGCTGCGTGCGGCCGATGTGCAGATGAAAGAGCAGCGCCGCCTGGTGCTTATGGTGCGCGAGACGCCCTTCAGTGCGATCCATGTCGACAACATGGCACGCCTGGCGCGCGTGCCGGGCGTCATGCTCATGCCGCCCATGCTCACGTTTTACAACGGCCCCGCCACGCTCGATGAGGCGGTGCATCACATCGCCGCCAAGGCACTCGAGGCCGTCGGCGTGTCGTGCGCCAACTATAAGCGCTGGTCATAGGCATCTTTAGGGTAGGATACGAGTAGTGTTTGAGCCCGCTGCCCCTGTGGGCGGCGGGCTTTGGTGTGTCGGGAGGACCTATGCAGACGGGTATGTATGCGATCAGCGAGATGGCGAGTTTGTTTAACGTTTCGCGCCAAACGCTCATCTATTACGACAAGATCGGCCTGTTTAAGCCCGCCGTGGTGAACGAGAAGGGCTACCGTTTCTATTCGCCCACGCAGATCCCGCTCATGCGTCTGATCTGCATGTTGCGCGACCTGGGGCTGGAGCTCGACGAGATCGATCGCCTGACTTCGACGTTCGACATTGGAGAGATGACCGACCACCTGCGCTCGCGGGTGCAGGCGCTCGACGAGCAGATTGCCGGGCTCAAAGCCGAGCGTGCGAGCGTGCAGGAGCGCCTGAGTTTTTACGACGAGGCGGTCTATTGGCGCGAGCGCGAGGGCAAACCGGAGCTCAAGCAGTTCGAGCGCCGCTACGTGGTCTTTGAGGAGTTCCCGGGCGATATCGAGCGCGGCCGCTCGATGCTGCACCCCACGCTCATGCGCGCGATTCTGCGCATGCGTGCGCTCACGGGTACGCGCCCCATGCGCGGTTGGGGCGCCATGCTGCGTCGCGAGGCACTGCATTCCGACGACCCTATTGCTGGCGCCGGCTCCTTTGCCGTGCTGCCGCGCGGTGCCGAGGAGCTGCTGCCGAGCGATGCTGCCGAGCTGGCAAAGATTGGCGTCGAAGTGCTGCCCGAGGGCACATACCTGTGCATGAGCCGCTGGGGCATGCCGTACGAGCCCGAAGGCATCCGTGCCATCGTGGCCTGCATGGACAAGCACGCGCTCCAGCCCGTTGGCAACGCCTTCGACTTTTGCTACCTCGATACCACGAGCTACGACGAGTCCCACCAAGAGGACTTCTGCTGCATCCAAATCCCCGTCGCCCTTCAGATGCGACAAGGGGACGATCCCTTTGTCACATCCACGCCCATTTCTTAGAAACTTGCAAAATCTGCAAGTTTCTAAGGTGGCATCTTATAAACTTGCAAATAATGCAAGTTTATAAGATGTTACGTCTGGACGGGCGCTAGGGAGACTCCATGAACATCGTTCGCCGAAGCCGCTATCTTGATCGACTCATTGCTTTTCAGGATACCGACCTCATCAAAATCGTGACGGGCATACGCCGTTGCGGCAAATCCACGTTATTGGACATGATGAGGGAGCACCTGGCGCAACAGGGGGTGCCGGCCGAGCGTTTGCTGACCTTTAAGATGGAATCTCTAGAGTA
>CABSYS010000124.1:0-5414 GCA_902482045.1 uncultured Collinsella sp. | reverse complement strand
CACCTATTAAGTCGTCGGCAGCGTCAGATGTGTATAAGAGACAGCATCATCATAGTCATCTGAAAGAGAATCGTACTTAGCGGAAAGTGCGTTGTAGCTCTCAACCTGCTCGCTATATGAATGGACTCCAATAGCCGTGCTGGCGATAAGTAATGCGAACAATACGGCGAAGGCTATGACGGATCTCTTGCGAGCCCTGAGATGCCGTGAGATGCGACGTGCTTCAGAACGGATTTTGATGCACGTGCTTGGTGCGCTGCCGTTGGGCTGATCGACTTTTCTTTTGGATTGGTTGGTCTCTGCGGTTCGCTCAATAGCAACGCAGAGACGGGCTAGGGTTTCATGGGCTAATTTGCGCCCTTCAGGGTTTTCTTCATCGGCGCAGAGGTCGATGAGCTTGCAATTCAATGGTTCCATGGTCACTCTATTAATTAACGGTTATTGAAAGATGGCCTTAATAGACAATATCCGTGTAGTAGTTATTCCATTCGCATCCACCATAACCGCTATCGGGATTGGAGAAGTAGAACGTCACCGTATATCTAGAATGAGGCTTAATGTTATCAACTTGGCATGTTGAATTTTCAGTCACGGTGCCCGACTCATTTTTTAGCGAACATTCCCAAGCCGAATCAAATTGATAGTCGGTGTTGTTGTCGACCTCGAAGCTGGCAGAATAGTCAGTCCATGTTACCTCGTTGTCGATTCGGTCGGTCTGGCTGTCGATATCGGCCTCAATGGCTTCGAGAGCTGTTAGCAGCTTCTTCTGTTTGTCTAGTCCTGCGATGTAATCAGAGACAAAGTCATCGTCCGTGGCAAGGAATCCTATCTCCTCATAAAGCTCGTTGAGCGCTTCGTAACGAAGAACCATGCCCTTTTGCCATTCAATTTGCTCGTCCGATTTAAGGGCTTCGCCGAGGGCGGCTTTTTGGGTGTCGAGTCCTTCCAAATACTTGGTGCAAGAGTTCTTAACCGTGTCGCTGGAGAAATCTGCGGAACGGTATTTTTCTAGTTTTGCTAGCTCAGCATCTACTAAAACAGCCTGATCCGTATCGTCCGCGTGTTTTTGCCGCCAATGGATCGACTTTTTCAAATCTTTGCTAAATTGCTGGTCGGTTCTGAGCTTCGAGCATTCTACGAGGGCGCTTTCCAAGTCTTTGTAGTGTTTAACATCCTGCTTCCCGCTAGCATCAAGTTCTTTATATTGGCTATTAAGAGACTGAAGCTCGTCCCAAGAGTCGGCGGTAATTTTTCCGATTGAGGCAATCTGCTGGTCGAGTTTTGTCCCCTGACTTGCGCAGCCGCTCAGCAGGATACATGAAGCCAACAATGGGATGAGCAATGCTTGTTTGCGCATTTGTTCCTCCAAGAAAACGTGAAGATGTGGCTGAAGGCTCTGTTTGTGGTTTGCCGCAAACAAAAGCCAGAATGCTGGCATCGCTCATCGTGGCAGTGCCATTTTCAAGATTGATCATGAACGCTTCGTCAGATGGTCGGGCTTGTTGCGTAAAGCGGCTGATAGGCTGATGGGGCGCAATCGTTGATTGCAGTGGAAATCAGAGACGGGACGAGTTCTGCCGTAACAGCAATCGGGCGGTTCTTTTGGCTCATTGGGCTTTCCTTCCTCCGACACTTGGTAAACGCTGTGTTTGGTTGGCTGATACGCCTGATAATCAGCGCTTATCTAGCCGAGCGATAGATATTGCCGTGTCATTCGAGACTGTTCCAAGTTTTTCCATTATCGGTTGAATAGGAATCGAGTTTTCCGTCTCCATCGTTATCCACGGCTTTGTTGCCATTGCCGTCAGCAATTGCTCCAGTTCCATCAGCATTTTTATGAATGGCGTACTCCCCATCGGTGTCGATATAGTCTGTGCCACCGTCTTCCGAGTCAGACTTTAGATACGTTTTGCCGTCATCCGTATCAACCCAATCGTCCTCATCTAATAATGTGCTAGAAGATGAGCTCGATGAGGAGCTGGAGTAAGAAGAATAATCATCATCGTCCTCAGAGTCTTCATCATTTTCATCATAGGCGGCAGAAGAAGAGGAGCTTGACGGATCATTGAAAGAATTCAATATGCAAGCACAGCTGGTGATGTATAGGGCACAAAGAAGGCAGACAGCAAGCATAGGCAGCAATGCCTTTTTAAAGTGCGTCGCAAACTTCGCGCTTTCACTTTCGGTGCCAGTGTTTTCGTCCGTCATGGGTGTCATCCCTTACGCATCGTAGTCTTCGCGGAATCCGCAGTTCTGGCAGTAATACGTCTTTTTCTTCTTGCCAAGTGCTCCGCCCACGAGGCCAATGGGGCCTAAAAGCAGACCTCCAGCGGCGGCTTTTCCCACACTGAAGCCTTTATTAGATTCTCCTGTGCATTTCCAACCTGTGCGTTCTCCGCAAGATGGGCATTGTGCTGGTGCTTTGTTTGCCATAAAAATCATCCTTTCTCTGGCGATCGGTGCATCAACGTCTTTATGACTTCAAGTATTTCTTTTCAAGACGTTTGTGAATTAAATGCTATCGGTGTGAACTGACACCGATTTCGCAGCTTGGGGTTAACGGACGAGGGTCACGTTTTATTCATCGTGATAACGGAATTGTTGTGCAGCAAATTGAACTTTTTGAGAGATGAAAGCTATGTGTTTGTGCACGATGCGTTCTCCTTCCATTGGCGTGACGGAAACTGCGGAAGGAGGCTCATCCGAAGTGCGGAATGTGCAGCACGAAAAGGAGGAGTATCCACCCACAGTTGCTACACAGCTCCAAGCGCTTCGCGGTGGCACGAGTCAGCAAGGAGAAAGGGCAAATACCCCTCCTTGTCACTGACTTGAGTGTCTTCAGTTGTGAAGCGCGAGCATTAAAAAATGCTAGAGCTGTGTAGCAGGTACAACTCTAGCATGCTGATAAGCTATTTAATCTACTGACCTGTTGAACGGTCGAAAAAGTAGGCTGTTGTGAAAAGCGGAACCATCTGGCCTGTCGTGCCTGAGCCTCTATGAGTAGTAAAAAGGTAGTAGACCAGATGATTTGAATGGTTAATACGCCTGATAATCAGCGGTTACCACGTCGAGCGACAGATGTTCCCATGGCAGATAAACAGTACACGTTGCATATGCGGTTTCCTTTCGATCGCCATCATCGAGCTCGAGTATCGCATCTACGCCTGCGCCCTCGCCCGCTTGCGCTCCCAGCGAGCCAACTTAATCGTCACCAGCGTAAGCACCCAGGCCACAAGCGAGAACACGGCACCGACCGCGCCAACGTAGGCAATGCCAGCTCCGCTTACCACGGCGCCGCCCACCGCGGTGCCAAACGAAATGCCGACATTAAACGCCATAGGTTCTACCGAGCTCGCGAGCACCATCGACTTGGGATGGCGGCTGCGAGCCACGTCCATAAAGTGCGTGATGCACGACACCGAGAACAGGTACATGAGCATCGCCAGGCTAAAGACAAAGACAAGTGCGAGCGGCATGGCAGCGCCTACGGCAAACAGCCCAAACAATGCCACCGCCTGCAGCACAAACGTCACAAGCAGCGCCTTCATGCCAAAGCGCGCATCGATCCATCCGCCCAGGATGTTCGAGATCAGGCAGAACACGCCGTAGGCCATAAGCGTGGTACTGGCTTCGACCGTGCCCATGCCCAGCACCTGCTCAAGATAAGGCGTCACGTAGCCGTAGAACACATAGACCGAGCCCACGCCAAACAAAAAGATAAGCATGCCGGTGATGATACTCGGCTCGCGCAGCAGACTCGCCTGCTCGCGAAAGGTGGCGGGCTCGTCGGTTTGCCCAGCGCGCGGCATAAACGCCACGAGCGCTCCGCAGATTAAAACGGCAAAGGTCAGCGCGCCGTACATGGCCACGTGCCAGTCGAGCGTGTCGGCCACAAACTTGCCGATCGAGGTCACAAAGACCATCGCCACGGAAAACGCACCATATACTACCGAGATAGCAAGCGAAGTTTGCTGCGGGGACAGAAGCTCAGGGATGTACGTCACGCCCACGGCGAGCAGCGCACCCGAGACAGAGCCCAGGACAATGCGCGAGATAAAGAGCACCTGGAAGTTGGGCGCCAGTGCCATAAACAAATTGCCAAGCACAAAGACGATGCTGTAGCACACGAGCAGCTGGTAGCGGCGGAATCGCCCCGTGCTGAGCGCAAGCACCGGCGTCGCGATGGCGTAGACCAGCGCGAACACGCTGATGAGCTGGCCCGCAGTGGCAAGCGATACGCCGAGTTCCGTCGCCAAGTCACTTTCGATGCCGATGACCACGAACTCGGAGCAGCCGAGCGAGAATCCCAACAGCACGAGCAACGCCAGGCAGAGCTTGGTGCGCGCGGGGGAGAGCGCGGCGGCGGTTGACTTACTTTTAGGCGTGGTTGCGGCGGTCAAGGTTGTCACTCCAATGTCGCATGAATAAGCGGGATTCAATCCCTGCAACTCTAACAGAATGTGACGAAGGGGCAGTTCCTTTGTCACATGGAGAGCTTGCCTGTATAGTCGCAATACAGGTGAAGATGGTCTCAGGTACATTGCGGGCGACAGGAGATCCCATGGGTATGCACACGACAAAGGTTGCAGTGGGCGAGGGCAAGTTTGCGCTCGAGGCCCAGCTGACGGTGACGCCGCGAGGCATGATGGTGTACGCCTGCTCGCCGGAGTTCGCGCACCTGGGCGCCACGGCACAGGCCATTCCGCGCCCCGAGCCCGGCCGTACGGCGACGGTGAGCATCCTGGCCGTTCCGTGCCATCGAGACGAGATCCCGGCGCACGATATCGCGGCGGCGTTGGCCACGCGCTTTGACGTGCCGGTAGTTGCAAGCACAGGTTTTCATGTTGAACAGGCGAGCGGGGACGACCTGCAGCGCGTGCTCGACACCACCAAGGAGCTCATCGCCGCGCTCGAGGAAGCCGCCGCGCGCATCCTGCGCGCCGGCTGGGATGAGGGCGGCGCGGGCGCCGAGGTCGTGGCAGTCGATGCCGCGACCGGCGAGGCGCTTGGCCCCGTCGACCGCATCGATGCCCATGCCGGCGAGGGCATCCTGCATCAGGCATTTCTGACGCTTTTGGTCGAGGGCCGGGGCGAAGACTCACGCCTGCTGCTCTGTCGCCGCAGTCCGCTCAAGCGCCTGTGGGGCGGGGTGCTGGCCGATAGCTGCGCCGGCCATCCGCTCCCCGGGGAAGACGTCGCGGCCGCCACGGCGCGCCGCATCAACGAAGAGCTCGGCATTACGCGCGAGCCCGATCAGCTCAGGCACCTCGGACACGTGGTGTACCGCGAGGACCACGGCGACGGTCGTTGCGAGTGCGAATGGTGCGAGGTCTACCTTGCCCATGTTGAGCCGGGCGAGCTGCTTCTGTCTCTTATACACATCTGACGCTGCCGACGACTTAATAGGTGTAGAT
>CABSYS010000123.1:0-5454 GCA_902482045.1 uncultured Collinsella sp. | reverse complement strand
TAAGTCGTCGGCAGCGTCAGATGTGTATAAGAGACAGAGCTTATGGAGCAGCTGACGGGCTTTAACATGACGCGCGGTGCGCTCGCGGCATTCCGTCGTCCACGCCAGATTCCGGTTGATGAGTTCTTGGGCGGTGTCGTCGAGGCGGCGGGGGAGCGCCCGGTGCGCGTGTGCGTGCTCGAGGGTATTGTCGACCACACCAACGTCGGCGCGATTTTCCGCTCGGCCGCCGCGCTGAACGTCGATGGCATTTTGGTGAGCCCCACGTGCTGTGACCCGCTGTACCGTCGCTCGGCCCGCGTGAGCATGGGCACGGTGTTCCAGGTGCCCTGGACGCGCATTGGCAGCGAAGCGCGCGTATGGCCGCACGATGGGCTGGCGGCGCTGCACGATGCCGGCTTTTCGTGTGCTGCCATGGCTTTGACGGATGATTCGGTGTCGTTGGACGATCCCGCGCTGCAGGAGATTGACCGCCTGGCAATCTTTATGGGCACCGAGGGTGCTGGCTTGGGCGTCAAGACCATTGCAGGCTGCGACCGCGCCGTGCGTATTCCAATGGCGCATGGGGTCGATTCGCTCAACGTGGCCGCGGCAAGTGCTGTCGCCTTTTGGCAGCTGTGCCCGCATGTGAGCAACGAGTATCACTACCAGCCGGGTTTGTATCACTAAACAGATATTTCGCACCGGGCTGTGGTTCGGGGCGTTTCGGCCGACGCTGGTCGGTGCTAAGCTGGTGTCGGCTTTGGTCTTAAATTGCCGTTTTGTTGTATGACGTACGCTAGTGGGGAGGGCGTGTGGCTAAGAAATCTACGGCTATCGATGTAACGCAGGGTGTCATTTGGCAGCAGCTGCTGTCGCTGTGCGTTCCCATCTTCTTTAGTTCGTTTTTTCAGCAGGCATACACGCTTATCGGCACCTATATCGTCGGTCAGTTTGGCGGCAAGCTCGCGCTAGGTGGCATTCAAGCTACGATGGTGCTCACCGAGCTCTGCATTGGCTTTTGCGTTGGCGTCGGCGCCGGCTGCGCGGTCATTACCGGTCAGTATTTTGGTCAGCACGATGATGAGCGACTTAGCCGTTCGGTCCATACGGCCATGACGCTCGCGCTGGTGGGCGGCATCGCCTTCTCGATTCTTGGCATAGTGTTCGTTGAGCCCATGCTGGTGCTTATGAACACGCCGCATGAACTATTGGCCGAGGGCATGGCCTATGCTCGTTGCTATTTTGCCGCGATGGTTGCGGCGCTTCTACTCAATATGGGAACGGCATTGCTGCGCGCCGTGGGCGACACGCGCGGGCCCGCTGTGATCATCGCTTCCGGCTGCCTTGTTAATGCGGTGCTGGATGTCATCTTCGTTGCCGTGCTTCACATGGAAGCGCTGGGCTGTGGCATCGCGGTGGCGCTGACCATTTGCTCCAACGCCACGATGATCGTGATTCGCATGATGCACGCACCGGGTGCGTGGCGGCTTTCGCTGTCCAAACTCGGCATCGATCGCGGTATTTGCAAGAGTATGATCTCGTGTGGTCTGCCACTCGGTTTTCAATCGGCTGCCTATTCGATCTCGAACGTTCTGATCCAGGTGTCGGTTAATTCGTTTGGCGCCGATGTCACGACTGCTTGGGGTCTATCTGGGCGTCTGGATGGCATTGTCTGGATGGTTACCGAGGCGCTCGGCGTGTCGATCACCACGTTCTCGGCACAGAACTTTGGCGCGCGCAACTATGAGCGCATGCGCAAGGGCTACCATACGTCGCTCGTGCTGTCGTTTATGCTCATTGGTGGCCTGTCTGCCGTGCTGCTGGTATTCTCGGGTCCGCTGTCTCGTCTGTTTGTCGACGATGCTTCGATTTCGGCGTACACCACGACGATTCTTCATTTTATCGCGCCGTTCTACGCGATTTTCTCGATTATCGAGAACGCGTCGGGTTCCATCCGCGGCGCCGGCGTGAGCTTGCAGCCCATGCTGCTCACGATTTTTGGCACCGTCGTGCTCAGGGTGATCTGGGTGTTTGCGATTATGCCGTTCGATCCGTCGCTTGAGCACCTGCTGCTGGTCTACCCCGTAACCTGGCTCATCACCGCCATGATGTTCACCGTCTACCATCACAGCGGCAACTGGCTCGGCCGCGCCACTGCCTAGCCATTGGGGACGTCCGCAATGGCTAGTATTCGATGCCTTGGCGGGCTAGGAGGCCTTCGTCGAAGTAGTGTTTGACGGGGCGCATTTCGGTTACTAGGTCGGCAAGGTCGGCGAGGGGCAGCAAGCCGCGGCCGGTGAGTACGAGTTCCGTGGCGGTCGGTTTCATCGCGATCAACGCTTCGACATCTTCGCGCGTCACAAAGCCCCGTCGCATGGCTTCCCCCAGCTCATCCAAGATCAGCACGTCGACCTGGCTAATCTGTTCGCGTGCGAGCTCCATGATCTGTGCGGCGCAAGCCTCGGGCGTGTCGCGATCGGCCTGCACAATACGCAGCCCCAGGCGCGGCGCCGCATCATGTTCGGCGCAGTGCAGCTTCTTGGCAAACTGAAGCATGAGCACGTTAAGTCCATAGCCCGTGGCGCGCAGCGCGAGTCCCAGCGCAGCCGTCGTCTTGCCCTTGCCGTCGCCCGTATAGATTTGAACCTTGCCGACTTCCAGTGATGCCATCTCTGTCCTTTCGTGCCCGGCGTCGGTTTATCGCCGTCCGGGTTGGGTATTCTAGAAAACATTATCAACCCCAGTAGATGGAGTTCAAGCAGATGGAGATGGATGACAACAAACGTAGACGGAATATGATCCTCTACGTGCTCATCGCCTTCGTCGTCTACCTCGTGCTCTCGACCGTTCTGTTCCCCAACATCGGTCACACGCAGCAGATTACGAAGACCGATTACTCGACGTTTGTCAAAGCGCTCGATAAGAAGAGTGTCGACAAGGTCGAGTACAACACGGACGATTACACGATTTATTACACCAAGAAGGGCGAGGACGAGAACATCGCCTACAAGACGACCGGTGTGCCGAATGACGCTGGCTTTACCGATCGCGTGCTTGAATCTGGCGCCTCGCTTGAGTCGGTCGTTCCCGATAAGAACTCGGGTCTGATGACCTATTACCTGCTTACGCTCATCCTTCCCATGGCGATTTTCTTCCTCATCGGTTGGTGGCTCAACCGCCGTATGAAGAAGGCCATGGGCGATGACGGTCCGTCGATGAACTTTGGCGGAGGTGGTTTTGGCGGCGGTGGACTGGGCAAGTCCGGCGCGCGCGTGATCGCCTCCAAGGACGTGGGCGTGACCTTTAAGGATGTTGCCGGCCAGGAAGAGGCTAAGGAGTCCCTCAAGGAGGTCGTCGACTTTCTGGAGAAGCCGCAGCGCTACGAGGAGATCGGCGCCAAGCTGCCGCGAGGTGCCCTCCTTGTCGGCCCCCCGGGTACCGGTAAAACCCTGCTTGCCAAGGCTGTGGCCGGCGAGGCGGGCGTGCCGTTCTTTAGTATTTCTGGTTCTGAGTTCGTCGAGATGTTTGTCGGCCGCGGCGCCGCCAAGGTGCGCGATCTGTTTAAGCAGGCCAAGGAAAAGGCCCCGTGCATCGTCTTTATCGATGAGATCGATACCATCGGCAAGAAGCGCGATGGCGGTGGCTTTAGTGGTAACGACGAGCGCGAGCAGACGCTCAACCAGCTGCTGACCGAGATGGACGGCTTCGATAACCACAAGGGTATTGTCGTCCTCGCTGCTACCAACCGCCCGGACAGCCTTGACCCGGCCCTGTTGCGCCCCGGCCGTTTTGACCGCCGTATCCCCGTTGAGTTGCCCGACCTGACCGGCCGTAAGAACATTCTTGAGTTGCATGCCAAGAGCGTGAAGACGCAGCCGCCGATCGACCTGACCGCGATTGCCCGCGCCACGCCCGGTGCCTCGGGTGCCGATCTGGCCAACATCATCAACGAGGGCGCGCTGCGTGCCGTCCGCGAGGGTCGCAAGCGCGCCACGCAGGACGATTTTGAGGAGTCGGTGGAGGTCGTCATCGCCGGTCAGCAGCGCAAGTCCACGGTGCTGTCCGACCACGAGAAGCAGGTCGTTTCTTATCACGAGATCGGTCATGCCATCGTTGCTGCTCGCCAGAAGGGCTCTGCGCCGGTCACGAAGATCACCATCGTGCCGCGCACGAGCGGTGCTCTGGGCTACACCATGCAGGTCGAGGAGGATGAGCGCTTCCTGACCACACGCCAGGAGGTCCTGGACAAGCTCGCCGTTTATTGCGGTGGCCGTGCAGCCGAGGAGCTCATCTTTGGTGAGATGACGACCGGCGCCGCCAACGATATCGAGCAGGCCACCAAGCTCGCCCGTAACATGGTGACGCGCTTTGGTATGTCCGATGAGTTTGGCATGATGGCACTCGGTACCGTTCAGAATGCGTACCTTAACCAGGACACGTCGCTTACCTGCGCTCCCGGTACGGCCGAGCGCGTGGACGCGATTGTCGCCAAGCTGATCGAGGATGCGCATGACCGCGCTCTGCAGATTCTGAAGGAGAACAAGTTTAAGCTCCACGAGCTGGCTCGTTATCTGTACAAGAAGGAGACGATCACGGGCGAGGAGTTTATGAATCTCCTCACGCGCGAGAATCCGCTGATGCCAAAGCAGCAGTAAGGCTGGCTGCACAGCGCCGAACGCCCCATTTGAGCTTTTATCTCAAATGGGGCGTTTTGCTTGGGAGGGATATGTATGAAGATCGTGGTGAGCGCCTGCTTAATGGGCGAGAGCTGCAAGTATAACGGACTCGACAACTATCATCGCGAGCTGGTCGAGGCTTGCGAGCGCAAGGGAACCGAGGTCCTGTTGGTGTGCCCCGAGGTCTTTGGCGGCCTGCCCACACCGCGCAAGCCGTCCGAGATTGTGAACGGCGAAGTCCGTACCTGCGAGGGCACCTCAGTCGATCGTGAGTTTCGCCTGGGCGCTCAACGTGCGCTCGATATGTGCGAGCAGGCGGGCGGACCGTCCCAGATCGCTGCGTGCGTCTTGCAGGACCGTAGCCCCTCGTGTGGTGTAGGCCGTATCTACGACGGAACGTTCAGCGGCACGCTCACTACGGGCAACGGCGTTTTCGTCGACCTGCTCCTGCGCCACGGGTACCGTGTGATTCCGGCTAGCGAGTTCGATCCCAGCATGCTGGAACATTGTCCACAGCACTCGAATCCAACTCTTCCTCACGGGTGACCGTTTTGGCATCATCCGTGAAGTTGATATTGAGTACGACCCGGTCATCAAAGACGTAGACCGAGTTGACAGGTGCCGTACCCAGGCAGTCCCTCCCCGCGGTCCTCGCGCAGGAACGCGTACACGGCCCTCCCGTCTCTTGCGCCCCTCCTGCCCCAAACCCTGCTAGGAACGAGTGCAGCAAACTGGACTTTTAAATTAGTCTTTGCAAATAACCTTTGAACCTTCACCATCAATTACAATTCCCTGA
>CABSYS010000122.1:0-5467 GCA_902482045.1 uncultured Collinsella sp. | reverse complement strand
ATATCTACCTGGGAATCGGCACGCTCATCGTACGCCACTATCACCGCCGCCCCATCGACGTAGTATTTCCCGGCAAGATTGCGACGGCGCTGCTCATGACCGGCTTCTCGCTCATGCTGCTAGGCTTTCCCACTGTGGATGGCTGGCATCTGCTGCCCGCTACGTTCACGGCCTTCCCGGGCCTCAACAGCAGCCCGGTACCGCTTGGCATCTTCTTTGTGTACGGCGGCGTCATCTTCTCCATGCTCACCGCCGTCATTTATTCCATTAAGGGTGGAGCAGCCATTAAACAAGCCGTGGCGCATCCAGAGGACGAAGACATCGACTTTCTTAACCCCGAAATCGAAGACTAAGCCATTGGGGTATGATTACGTACAGTACATTTTTTGCGGCATGTCCGCGTTAAGTTAGGGGTTGTCATGGACAACATGGTTAACAATATGCCTCAGAACGGTAAGGCCTCAGACGCCACTTGCGTTTTCCGCGTTCCTTCGAGCGATGTCACCGTTCCCGACCTCATGGCCAACGTGCACATCACCGCTCCCGTGTTGTCTATCGTCAAGGGCCCGCAGACCGGTGCCGCCTTTGAGCTCGAGGACAATGTGACCACCATCGGGCGCGATCCCGCTAACGGCATCTTCCTCAACGACATGACCGTGTCGCGTAGCCACGCGCGCATTATTCGCGAGGGTCTGGGTGCCCGCATCGAGGACCTGGGCTCGCTCAACGGTACGTGGGTTGACGGCGCTATCGTCAACGGCGCACCGCTGCACGATGGCTCTTCCGTCCAGATCGGTACGTTTACGCTCATCTATCACGAGAGCACGCCGGAGCGCATCGAAACCGGTGAGTAGGGCATGGCCGAACGCAACTATCTGAGTATCGGCCAAGTCGTCAACCTACTTCGAGGCGCATACCCCGATCTTTCGAACTCAAAAATTAGATTTCTCGAAGATGAGGGGCTCATCACCCCTCATCGCACGCCTAAGGGCTATCGTCAGTACTCCAAGGAGGACGTTGACCGCCTGGAGGTCATTCTGCACCTGCAGAAGACTCGCTACATGCCGCTCAACGTGATCAAGCAGCGCCTGGAAAACGCCACGGACCTGTCTACGCTCGCCTACGAGGTGGGCCTACTGTCCGACGTTCCGCTCAAGACGGAGCCCAAGGAGACCAAGCAAAAGCTGCATCCCATCGAGACCATTCCCGATATGCTCGGTGTTGAGATCTCGTTTATCCGCTCCCTGGCCGAAAACGACCTCATCCGCATCATCAAGAGCCCGCAAAACCGCGAGCTTGTCGATGGCCGCGATTTCCCGATCATCCGTTACTGCTCCGAGCTTTCGCGCTTTCATATCGAGCCGCGCAACCTGCGCCAGTACGTATCGTCCGCAAACCGCGAGTCTTCGATGTTTGAGCAGGTGCTCGTGAGCATGCTCGGTATGGATACTTCCGACGACGAACGCGACGCCAAGCTCGAGCGTGCGTTTAAGAAGCTGCATGACCTCACCGAAGGCGTGCATACCGCACTGCTCAAGAACCGCGTATTTGAGTCACTCAACGCCGTGGTCGAGGACGCCGATATCGATGCCCTCGACGAGGAGATCGCACGCTCCGAGTCCACCAAGGCCAAAAGCGAAGAGGCATCCACCCCAGTGGTTCCCGTGCACGAGGAATCTATCGTGCAGCCGCTCAAGGTAGTCGCCCCCTCGCACGCCGTCACTGCCAGAGCGGACAAATAGACGCTGCCAAAAAACAGCTTCCCATGAAAGGTCATGCCATGTACGACTTCGAATCTCATATCGTCGACATACCCGACTATCCCGAGCCCGGAGTCGTCTTTAAGGACATCACGCCGCTCTTTGGTAATCCCGAGGCGCTAAAAGCCATGGTAGATGCCCTGACCGAGCATTTTGCCGGCATGGGTATCACCAAGGTCGTGGGTCCCGAGGCTCGCGGCTTTATGGTCGGCGTGCCCGTGGCTGTCGCCCTGGGCGCCGGCTTTGTGCCCGCTCGTAAACCGGGCAAGCTGCCGCGCAAGACGGTGAGCCAGAGCTACGAGCTCGAATATGGCACCGACTCTATCGAGATTCACGCCGATGCCATTACCTCTAAAGATACCGTGTTGATTCTGGACGACTTGGTCGCGACGGGCGGAACCGTCGAGGCAACAGGTAAACTGGTGCGAGATATGGGCGCAAAGGTTGTGGGTTACGGTTGTATCCTCGAGCTTGCGTTTCTCAACCCGCGCAAGAAGCTCACGCCTTCTAACGAGGACGTTGAGCTCTTTAGTCTGGTAACGGTGGACTAGCCGCTACCCTTAGATACCGGAAAGGAAGCTACATGCGCACAGCAAACACGCACAGAAACATGGCACGCTGCGCTGCTACGGCAACCCTCGCTTGTGTTTTGGGCCTGGGCCTCGCGGCTCCTGCCTACGCCGATACCGCATCCGACCTTGCCGCTGCCCGTACCAAGCTCGAGCAGATTGGCACCCAAACCCAGCAAATTCATGAAGAACTCTCCGCACAGACGCAGGAGCTTGATCAGACTGCAGGCGAGATCACGCAAAAGCAGCAAGAGATTGCGGAGGGTCAGGCAAAGCTTTCGAGCTATGTTGCCGGTGAGTACAAGTCCGGCGGTCTGAGTCTCCTTCAGGTTCTGACGGGCGTCGATGATCTGGGCGACATGCTCAACCGTCTGTTCTACTACGGTAAGGTGTCCGACAAGCAGGCCCAGACCATTCAGGAGGTCAAGGACCTTAAGCAGCAGCTCACCGATAAGCAGACCGAGCAGGAGAAGAACGTCGCCGCGACGCAGAAGAAGGTCGACGAGCTCAATGCCCAGCAGGCTGAGGCCCAGAGTGTCGTGAACTCCCTGGATTCTCAGCTGCAGGCCGAGCTTGCCGCCGAGGCCGAGGCCAACGCCGCGCTTCAGGCTGGCATCAATGCCAGCACCGCCGAAAAGGCCACGGTGAGCAACGACACCGCCGGTACGACCGAGAACACCAACAACGGTGGTGGCACGACCAACAATGGCGGCGACAACACCCCCGCGCCCGCTCCTGCCCCCACGCCGCAGCCCGTGACGCCCGCTCCGGCTCCGACGCCTTCCGCACCGAGCCAGTCCGTTGACGGTGGTACTGTTGTTTCGCGCGCCTACAGCAAGCTCGGTTATGCTTATTCTTGGGGCGGCATTGGACCGAACAGCTTTGACTGCTCCGGTTTTGTAAGCTACTGCCTCACCGGCCGTTATTGCCGCCTTGGCACCACGGGCACCTTTATGGGCTGGACCCGCGTGTCCGATCCCCAGCCTGGTGACGTCGTGGTTAACTCTTACCACACCGGCATCTACATTGGCAACGGCCAAATGATCCATGCTTCCGACTACAAGACGGGCGTTATCATCAGCTCCGTCGCAGCCGGTATGAACAACAATTACATTTTCGTTCGCTACTAAGTGTTTTAACTCAGCAAACAACAATGGGCCTCGTATCCTTTGGGAGCGAGGTCCATTCTTTTATCTCGATCGCCCGTTTTGCGTTTAAGCAACAATCTAGTTTTGAATACTAGATATGCACAACGTCTGTCCAAAAGATAGCTATAATTGTTGAGGAACAACTAGAAAGGACCCTCAATGAGCTGGGCACTTATCTCAGATTCGAGCTGCAATCTTCGCGATTGGCAACCAACCGCACCTCATACCACCTTTGCATTTGCACCCCTTAAGATCCGAGTGGGGGAGCGCGAGTTTGTCGACGACCTCTCGCTCGATGTTCACGAGCTCAATTGCGCCGTGCAGGCGGAGTCGAGCGCTTCTTCGAGCGCCTGTCCAAGCGTAGGGGAGTGGGCCGAACTCTTCAGGCTTGCCGAAAAGACGATCTGCATGCCCATCTCGGAGGGCGTCTCGGGAAGCTACAATGCCGCGGCCACCGCACGTGACATGGTGCTTGCCGAGGAGCCCAACCGTCAGATTCATTTGGTTAACTCGCGAGCCGCAGGTGGCAAAATGGATCTGATCTTCTTGCTGTTCGACCGCTATCTTGCGAGCAACCCGGATGCCTCCTTTGAGGACGCCTGCGCTTACTTCGATAGCTTGGAGCAGAACAGCAAGATCCTCTTTAGTTTGTGCAATTACGAAAACCTTGCGAAGGCCGGACGTATCCCCAAGGGGGCTGGAGTTATTGCCAACAAGCTCAATATCCGCATTTTGGGCACGGCGAGCGAAGCGGGCAAAATTGAACTAGTTGGTCACACCCGTGGCGAAAAGAAGATGCTTGGCAAGATTGTCGATACCATGGAGGCCGAAGGCTTTACTGGCGGCGAGGTCATTATCGACCATGTCGAGAATGAGACGGGCGCCCAGGCACTTGCCAGCCGCATTGTGGAGCATTGGCCAGGCTCCAAGACTATCATCATGCCCTGTAACGGGCTAGATTCATACTATGCCGAGATGCACGGCCTCATCATCGGCTACGGCATGGGCGTGGCTTCGGGTCGATAACGTTCAACCAAGCAAAAACACGGGCGGGACAAAGTGACAGATGGCTCTTTGTCCCGCCCGTTTTATACATTGACTAGCTATTAAACCCATTGAACTTAAGGTAGCTCATCAGGTACGCCTTCGATACAAAAGACGAAACCGCACTGCGTACGAGCAGCGATTCGCGCGTAACCTGGTGTGCGGTATCGGGCACGGGAGTCTGCTCGACGGAAAACGCCGCACGAATCGATGCCTCAAGTTGATCGACTACATAATCGAAAGCCGTCGGAGCGTCATAGCTCAAGCGCTGAATATTAAAGAGCGCCTGAACCGCAGCGATGGGCAGCACCTGCTTAAAGATACAAATGGCGATAAGACGCGCAATCTGCTCACGGCCATACTGTTTTTTAACCGGAGCGGGAACGAGGCCGACCTTGACGTAGTTATTGATCATTGAAGGCGTGATAACGGGCTGCTCTACGCAAATCGAAAGCGGCTCCATCCACAGCGCAACATATTCAATAACCTGATCGCGATAGAGCGTTACATTGGGCAGCTGTTCATAGCGTGGCAGGCTCAACGCGTTGAGTTTACCCACCATATCGGACTGAATAAATGCATCCGGCAGCACCGTCGGTTGAATATCCTCCGGCTTAATGCCGACCGACGTATCGGACATCGGGATAACATGTTTGACGTGGTTCATCAGAGGCCTCCGTTCGTTTTCTATATTGTATTCTAGATGAGCTAGTTTTGCATACCACATAGCCGCTAAGTAATAGTGGTTGGACAGCACATTGATGTACCGTCCAACCACTATGTTTTAAGATAGCAACCTTACATAAGATATATTATCGTACTTATCCACGTAGGAAAGCGTATGCGCTGGTTGCCGCTATGGCTCCGTCCGAAACGGCGGTCACAACCTGGCGTAAACGCTTGGAACGGATATCGCCAGCGGCAAATAGACCTGGCGTGCGGGTCG
>CABSYS010000121.1:0-5514 GCA_902482045.1 uncultured Collinsella sp. | reverse complement strand
AGAAGGTCTATGCCGTCCTCTTTTCATGCCAATTTGTTCGCTCTGGTGCCCGCTCACTGTCCGTCCTCTACCTGCGACGTTGCCATGGTAGTCATTGGGGCGGCACTTGGGGACGTTCCTTTTCTGCCGGCGGTTGGGGACACTCCTTTGGTGCAGGAGGCGGCTAAAAGAGTCCCGTCCCACATTAGCTACCCGTGGGAGGGATGAGCGGTTACTCACCCAGGATCAACGCTGCAAGCTCGTCCTGGGTGTCCACCACGTAGTCGGCGCCGGCGGCCTCCAGCTCTGCGCGGCCGCGGAAGCCCCAGCTGACGCCGGCGCTCTTAAGACCGGCATTGTGGCCGGTCAGAACATCGACATTCGAATCGCCCACATAGAGCGTGGTTGCCGGATCGGCGCCCAGCTCCTCCATCACATGCAGTGTGACGGGCGCTTCGGGCTTGGGCGGAAACGCATCAACACGGCCCTGTACCAGCGCAAAGCGATTGGGGCCAAAGTATTTCTCGATAAGCGGGGCTGCCGAAATATGGTCCTTGTTGGTGAGCACGGCAAGCTGAACGCCCGCAGCGCGCAGACGGTCGAGCAGCTCAATCGTGCCGGCGTAGGGGGCGGTGTGGTCCTCCTTGTGCTCGCCGTAATAAGCCCTAAACTCGGCAAGCGTTTGCTCAAAGGCGCGCCCGTCGCCCGCATACTCGGCGGGCATAAAGCGCTCGACCAGCTTGAGCATGCCGTTTCCCACCTTATAGCGGTATTCGTCAACGGCAAACGTGGGCCAACCGTGCATCTCGCAGGTATGGTTACCGGCGGCTGCCAGGTCCTCGAGCGTGTTGAGGATGGTGCCGTCAAGGTCAAAGATCACGGTGGAAAAAGCTGCCATAGGTACGCTCCCATCAAGATGACTCATCAAAACGGCACCCATGATAGCGCGTGCCGCTCCAGTCGGGCATGAGCGGGCCAAATGTCCCTCGTGGGACTGAGGGGGCCAAAAGTCCCCGTTAAAACGCTTAAATGGCCTCTAACAGGTACATTTGGCCCCCTCAGCCCCACGGGGGACACTCGGCCCGCTCAATCTTGCGCACGGGGCTTATCGGCCTGTTCAACCCTGCGGGGGAATGCCGCCTGCCAGATGCAAACGACCGGTCACGGGTTGTTACGAGTGCCGTGTCCATACTTCCTCAACACATAAGATAAGCTGATAACTGCATATTCAATCCGATTTACCCAGCTAAAGTGTTCTCATTACGCATATTGTTGGTGGGTAGTTCGGGCTCCGTGTGGAGGGGAGAACGTATGAGGTTACCAGCTTTTGCTAAGAAGGCGTTTAGGGGGGGCATAGTCGCGGCGCTTGTGCTTGCCATGCCCGCGCCCGCGCTCGCCTGCACGCAGGTTTACATCGGTAAGAACCAGACAACGACGGGCGATACCTATGTCGGCCGCGCCGAGGACTATTCACCTCGCTACTGCAAGACCTTTGGCGTGCAGCAGCCGATCGACAACCCTGTCTTCCGTTCTTTCGAGAACGATTCTGTGCCGGGGACCGGCTTTGAGTACACCTATCAGGGTCGCTCGTATCGTTACACCTATGTTCGTGACAATCCCGATGAGTGGGATGCCCAGGACGACGAGGCAGCGTCCCGCGTGTATTCCGAGGCCGGCACCAACGAGCGCGGCGTCTCCGTTTCCGCGACGCTCACAACGGATTACAACGACGGAATCGATGCTATCGACCCTCGTGTCGACACGGGCATCGGCGAGTATAACCTGGCCGACTACCTGTTGAGCGTTTCGTCCACGGCGCGCGACGGCGTGGAGAAGCTCGGCGCCATCATCGATCAGTATGGCTCTCAGGACTGCAACCAGATCGTCATTGCCGACAATACCGAGACCTGGATTTTCGCTCAGCTTTCGGGCCATCAGTGGATTGCCGTCAAGATGGGCGACGACGTGGCGTCCGTTAATCCCAACATCGGCGGCCTGCAGTATAAGGTCGATCTTGACGATGCGAGTCAGTGCCTGCACTCGGCCGATGTCGTGACGCTGCCCGAGTCCAACGGCGTTCTCGTAACCTATGACGACGGCACGCCGAACATCTTCAAGACGTATGGCAAGGAGAATTCGGGTTCGTCGCAGAATACGCGCCTAGCCCAGGGACGTGCTTACTTCGGTGCTGCCCTTGCGCCTCAGACGGACTATACCGTTGATGAACAGGGTCGCGTCACCTCGCTCATCGACCCGCAGCTGACGTTTACGCCGGGCATCAAATCCGATACGTTCACGGCGTTGCGTTCCCTCGCTGCCCGCGGTGAGCAGGATGACAGCCTCAACGCCAATCTCAACAGTGCCCTGTATGCCATCGGCAACAACAGGACGACCGAGGGCAATATCTTCCAGATTCGGTCCGGCCTTTCCAGTGATATCGCCACGATTCAGTGGGAAGCGCTTTCGCGTTGCGAGTTCAGCGTGTACCTGCCCAGCTACTCTGCGCTGTTGACGGAAGTTCCGGCTGACTACTTCCCGGCGTGGAACACGGTGGACGGCACTTATACAGGACGCAAGGACGACGTTGCGCAGGCTTTGGTCGAAAAGGACGGCAAGAACCTCGACTACGTCTTCATGGACATCAACACGCTCGCCTACAACAACCGTGCCTCGATGGGTGAGAACGTGCGCGCCTACCTCGATGTCCTTCAGAAGCAGGTTATCGCCCAGCAGGACGTTGTTGACGGGTTGATGCAGGCGACCCCTGCCGATCAGCGCACGGACCTTGCCAACAAGGCGTTTGCCGCAGTGAGCGAACAGGTCTACAACAAGGCGGCCAAGCTTCTCGATGAGATGCGCGCCTATGTGAATGCGGGAGATACCTCGAGTGCGTTTATGCCGAGCGACTATGACGCCGAGAATGGAACCTCCCGGACCCCGATTATGTACGCGTCCGCTTTTGTTGCTCCCAGCATCACGGCTCAGCCGCAGTCGGTAACGTGTGCTCAGGGCGCTGAGGCCAAGCTGAGCGTTGCCGCGACGGTTGATGACAGCGTGGATGGCTCGGATGCCCAGCTTACCTACCAGTGGTTCGTCAAGGGCGAGGACGGTAACTTCTCTGCCATCGACGGGGCGACGGCGGCTGAGTACGTCGCCGCGACGACTGAGGTTGGTTCAAAGGTGTATCGCGTTGAGGTGACGAGTGCTGCTGGGCTGGTTTCCACGTCCGATGAAGCGACGGTGACCGTGACGCAGGCTGCGCAGGAGGAGCCTGGGCAGAAGCCCGGTCAGAAGACGGATGTGAAGACGGACGTCAAGACCGATACCGCCAAGAAGGCGACCAAGGGAGGGCTTGCCAAGACCGGTGATTCGTCTGTGGTGACCGTGGCGCTTCTGACGGTGGCTGGAGTTCTGGCCGTTATGGGGGCCGTGCTTATCCGCAAGCGTGCGAATTAACCGGAGCGGGTCATAGACGACAGCCCTAACTAAAAACGGTCCCGTACGAGTAATCGTGCGGGACCGTTTGCTTGAGCTAAAGCAAAATGAGCGGGCCAAAAAGCCCCGTGGGGCTGAGGGGGCCAAAAGTCCCTGTTAAAACGCTTAAATGGCTTCTAACAGGTACATTTGGCCCCCTCAGCCCCACGGGGGACATTCGGCCCGCTCAATCTTGCGGGCGGGCTTGGTTCGTTAGCGGCCTAGTGGCGATATGGGTTGCCTATAGGTGGTCATCCGGGAGCCATATGGCTCGGGTATGGCGGTTTTTGTGTAGCGCATTGACCGATTTACCTGCGGTAACGTACACTTCCTCCGATTAAAAATAGAAGCCGGAGCACGGGTGCGCGCGAGCGCATAAAGGGGAATCGGGTGAGAATCCCGAGCAAGGCGGTTACTGTATGCGGGCGCGCCCGCGAGTCAGATTACCTGCCCGCGCTCTTCTCGAAACCGAGGGCCTCTCTGTTTGCCGCTGGATTCCGGTCTACAAAGGGTGCTGCTGAGCGTGCGTTTTGCTGCCGATAGGGTGGCTGACGTGCGCCTTTGTGCTGCCGGGGTATCGCCTGTCCCGCCTTCTTCGCCATGGTTCTATTGCAGGTTCGCGAAAGAAGGAGAACGGGTGACGCGAAACAACATTATGCTCAAGCGCCTGGGAGCCGCTGCTTTCTCGGCGCTGCTCGTCTGGTCGATGCCGGGTACGTCGGCATTTGCCGAGGGCGTGGCAGAGATCGCTGTGCAGGCGCAGGCCCAGGCCTCGCAGCAGGCGGATACTGCCGAGAATGCCGACGAGTCGAGTTTCACTGCGGACGAGCAGACGGGTGCTGAAGGCGCCGAGGCATCGGCGGACGAGGCGAGCTCCGAGGCCGCTCCGTCTGCCGATGAGAGCCTTGCTGCCGCGGCGGACATCGACGACGAGGATGCCGATGCTCAGCAGGCACGCGGCGCGCGCGTCGCCAAGGCCGGCGAGACCGTGATGGTCTCTTTTGCCGATGAGCTGCCCACCACCATCGAGGCCGGGGCTGTCGTGAAGCTCGCGGCGAATATCAGCCTTGAGGCTGGCCAACAGATCGAGACCGTGGCCGGTACGCTCGATGGCCAGGGCCACAGCATCGTGCTCAACGGCAAGGCGCTGGCGAAGAGCGTGGCTGGTACGGTACAGAATCTGGGCGTGACGGGTTCGATGACGATTTCTGGCACCGACGGTCCTATCGCCACCACATGCTCGGGTACCGTGCAAATGTGCTGGTCGACGGCAAGCCCCTCTGACGACAATTGGACTTTCGCTGACGCTGCCGGTCTTGTAGGCAAGCTCGATGGCGGTTCGGTGCTCAACTCGTATTACGCCGGCAGCCTCAGCGGCATGCCCTTTGGCGGTTACGGCCTCGTTGCCTGGTATCAGTCTGGCACCGTGACCAACAATCTGTTCACTGCGGGCGATCAGGCGTGCGGCTACAAGGTCGATTCTTCCTTTGGCAGCAAAATCTCTGTCGACGACCTCAAGACCCAGGCCTCGGTCGATAAGCTCAACACCGATGCCCCTGCCACCGGCTTTACCTGGTCTGCGCAGGGCGGTTTGCCTGTGCTGATCTCGGGCGGCGCTGCGGTCGTCGTGAACAAGGATGCCCTCAAGGCTGCGATTGACGATGCCAACGCCAAGATCGAGAACGACTACACGGCCGAGAGCTGGTCGAAGCTCGCTGAGGCCCTTGTGAGCGCTCAAGACGTCTACGCCAACGATGACGCCAAGCAGGCCGAGGTCAACGCCGCAACCAAGACGCTCACCGATGCCATTGCCGCGCTCGAGAAGCCCAAGCCCACCGAGCCCGTGGCTCAGCCGCAGAACGTAGTGCACCTGAGCTCGCAGAGCGACCTCGAAAACAAGTTCAAACCCGCCGACGCCGACGCCTATTACGTTCTCGACAACGACATTACCATCGATGACGAGTACTTCTTTGCTCCCGTGGGCATACTTGCGGGCACACTCGACGGCCAGGGCCACACCCTGTCTCTTATACACATCTGACGCTGCCGGCGACTGAATAG
>CABSYS010000120.1:0-5528 GCA_902482045.1 uncultured Collinsella sp. | reverse complement strand
CTACACCTATTAAGTCGTCGGCAGCGTCAGATGTGTATAAGAGACAGCTGCACAGCAGCACCGGCATTGTAGGGGGCCTGCGGCGTGGCAGCCGGTCCCAGCGGCGAGATCACGGCAGCACCCACGACCAGCACGATGAGCGCAATGAGCGCGGGGCCCGTAATGCGGCCGAGCACGCGCGTGATGACACCCGGGCGCAGCGTGAGCACAAACGCGACAACGAAGAACCCGATGGCAAACACCAGACGTGCTACGCCGAGCGAAACGCCCTCGGGCAGCAGCGGCACCAGCATTTCGAACGCCGTAGAGCTTGTGCGCGGAATGGCCAGGCACGGACCGATGGCCAGGTAGACCGCCGCAACGAAAAATTCGCCAAACTTAGGATGCACGCGGCCGGCAAGCTCGCGCGCCGTGCCGGCGAGCGCGACGGCGATAAAGCCCATAACAGGCAGACCGATAGCGGCAATCAAAAAGCCGATCATGGCAAGCGGCGTGGCTGTGCCGGCCTGAAGTGCCAACAACGGCGGAATGATGAGGTTACCGGCGCCAAAGAGCATCGAGAACAGCGCAATGCCGACGGTAACGACATGGTCGGAGCGCAGGCCGCGCGGGGCGAATGAGGCCATAGGCACACCTTTCGGGTCGAAACATAAACGGGACGGGCAAAAGACCCGTCCCGCAAGTATATACGCTCTAGCAGGCTAAATCGCGCAAAGCGTCAATCGCGGTGTCGACTTCCTCGGCCGTGTTGAAATACCCAAACGAAAAGCGAACGATACCCTGGCGCTCGGTCCCGAGCGCGCGGTGCATGAGCGGAGCGCAATGGGCACCGGGGCGCGTCGCAATCCCCCACCCTTGCATAAGCGCGTCCGAGATCTCGGCAGAGTCGATATCGCCCACGTTAAGCGAGACGATCGCCGAGCGCACAGGCTGGTCAAACGCACCGTAGAGCGCAATGCCGGGGATTTCGCGAACGCCGGCGAGGAAGCGCTCGGCAAGCGCGCGCTCATGCGCCGCAATCGCCTCGACCCCGCCTTGTGCCTCGATAAAGTCGAGACCTGCGGAAAGTCCCGCGATGCCGTGACCGTTGAGCGTGCCCGCCTCAAGGCGCGTGGGCCACTCAAGCGGCTGCAGTGCATCGAAGCTGTGCACACCCGTGCCGCCCATGGCCCACGGAGCCACGTCAACGCCCTCCGCCACGGCCAGGCCGCCGGTGCCCTGTGGACCCATGAGCCCCTTGTGGCCGGTAAAGCACACAATGTCGAGCCCCATGGCCTGCATATCGATATGCGCCGTGCCGGCAGACTGCGAGGCATCGACAATCACGAGCGCACCAGCCGCATGAGCCACAGCCGCCACACGTGCAACATCAACGGCGTTGCCGGTCACATTGGAAGCGTGCGTCACCACCACGGCACGCGTACCGGGCGTGACCAACCGCTCGAGCTCGTCGTAGTCGAGCGCACCGTTCGCGTCGCAGCCGGCATGCTCAACGGCCACGCCCTGCTCCGCGGCCAGGCGGTTGAGCGGACGCAGCACAGAGTTGTGCTCGAGCACCGTCGTGACCACACGATCGCCGGGGTGCACTACGCCGTTAATGGCAGTGTTGAGCGCGGCTGTCGAGTTAGGCGTAAAGCACACATGGTCAGCCCGCGGGCAGCCCAACAAGAGCGCGAGCTTAGTGCGGCAACCGTGAATCGTGCGTGCCGCGTCGAGCGCACCCGACGTGGCGCCGCGCCCGGCATTGCCGAGCGAGCACATCGCCTGCGTCACGGCATCGATGACCGTCTGCGGCTTGTGCATGGTCGTCGCCGCGTTATCCAGGTAGATCATCGCACGACCTCCCACATATCAATCACGGTATAGCCCTCGGTGGGAACGCCCGCCGCGGCGAGTTCGCCGCGCAGCAGTTCCTCATCGGCAGGCAACGCCTTCCACGCCAGACCGCAGCCGGCAGCGACCTCCCCGGGCACGGGAATCGTTCGCCCGGGAAGGCCGCGCTCGGTGCACAGGGACTCGCAACCCATGGCGGCCGCCGTGGTGGGAAACGTGATGACAAGCGCCGGGCGCTTCTCCCTCATGGCAACTCCAACCAATACGCTACGGGCGCACGACGCGCACGGCCTGCTCCATCTTCTCCACGATCACGTACATGTTGGTGACCTCGCCCACCGCAAGCTGGTCTTTAATGCCATAGTGGTCCAGGCAGGTGCCACAGGTAAGGATCTCGACGCCCTGCTCGGCCAGGCCCTTCAGGTCATCAAGCACCGGCGAGCCCTCGACGGTGAGCTTAGCGCCGCCGTTGTAGAACAGCATGGTCGCGGGCAGCTCATCCTGCTGCGTCACGGCGAAGATAAAGGCCTTCATGAGTTTGTGGCCCAGCTCGTCGTCGCCACGGCCCATGCAATCGGTGTAGACGGAAATGACGAGTTTGCCCTTGTCGGCGCTGGCATCACAGAAGGCAGCGCCATCCTGCTCGGGATCAGCCACGGCAACGGCGCCAGAGGTCGCCACAGTCACGTGCCACTCGGCGTCAGAAACCTTCTCGACCGAGGCCGTGCAACCCTTCTCCTGCGCCATCTTGGAGATGTTCTTGACGGCGGTCTCGTTATCGACCGAGGTCACGACGGCACCCTCGCCATCAAGCTGTTTAAGTGCCTTAAGCGTCTTGACGACGGGCAGTGGGCAGGCATCGCCCATGGCATTGACTTCAATCTTGGTAGACATAGTTTTTCCTTTCGAATAAATCGTTTTAGAACGGTACATAGCTCAATAAACGTGTCGTTAACGGACAACGCGAACGGCAGGACCGCCTGGCACCGGCTCGCACGCGCGGCCGACGACGGCGGCGACACGTCCTTCGGCATGCAAACGGCGCGCAAGCTCATCCACATCGGCAGCAGGTGCCGCGATAAGCAGGCCACCAGACGTCTGCGGATCGTACAGCGCGTCGAGCATGCCCGGCTCCAGGTCCTCATCGGCAGCCACGCGCGGGCCAAAGAAGTCCTGGTTGCGGTAGGAGCCCGCGGGGATAATGCCCAAACGCGCCATGTCGAGCACCTGGTCAAAGAGCGGCACCGACCCCGACGCAAGCTCAACCTGCACGCCCGAGCCCTCGGCCATCTCGCATGCATGCCCAATCAGACCAAAGCCCGTAATGTCGGTGCAGCCGTGAAGCTCGAGTCCCTCGGCCAGGCGAATCGGCGCTTCGTTGAGGGTGCGCATCGAGTCAAACATGGCTGCGGCCTCGTCCTGCTCGATGAGCTCGCCCTTAATGGCCGTAGTGATGATGCCCGAGCCGATGGCCTTGGTCAGCAGCAGAACATCGCCCACGTGCGCACCGCTGTTGGCGAGCATGCGGTCGAGCGCGACAAAACCGCTCACGGACAGGCCGTACTTGGGTTCGTCGTCGTTGATGGTGTGGCCGCCCGCGATGGAGCAACCCGCCTCGACGCACTTGTCGGCGCCGCCCGCCAGAATCTGACCGGCAACCTCGACGCCCAGGCAACTGGGTATGCAGAGCAGGTTCATGGCATGGCTCGGTCGTCCACCCATGGCGTAGATGTCCGACAGCGAGTTGGCCGCGGCAATCTGGCCAAACAGGAACGGGTCGTCGACCATCGGTGGGAAGAAGTCGATTGACTGCACGAGGCCTAAGTTATCACCAACGCGAAAGACGCTCGCATCGTCGGAGGTATCGAACCCCACGAGCAAGTTGTCGTTATGCACATTGGGTAAATCGCCCAGGACCTGGGCGAGGGCTCCGGGAGCCAACTTAGCAGCTCAACCACTCGCGGCAGTTATAGACGTGAGCCTTATGGTGTCCTTAGCCATACGAACCCCCTTCCAACAAATCAACGACTTTAAGTATACGCGCCAGGCACGCTTCCCAAGAGACCGCCGACGGCTCAAACGTCGAAGGCGGAGCCGCAAGCGCCTGCGCGATAGCATCTGCCAGTGCGCGCTCAAACAACGGAAGGTCGGCGGCCACGGGCGTGTCGACATCCGTCATACGCGGCGACGCCACCCACGTCACGGGAGCACCGGGAAGCATCGCCTCCATCCAGGGACGAACGCCGGGCAAATCGGTCGCCACAACTTTGCAGCCGCACGCGAGGGCCTCGATCGTCACGAGCGGCAGGCCTTCGTAAAACGAAGGCAGCACAAAGACGTCGGAACTGCGGTAGGCACGCACGAGTCCATCGCTATCCAGGCGCCCCGCCAGCGTCACCGGCACATCTGAGGCCGCGCCCAAACGCTCGATACGCGCGTACTCGGCATCGTCCCCGCGGCCGCCCACAAGTACCAAGCCAGATGGGCGGACGTCATCGTCAATCGGCAATGACGCGGCTCGAACCAGCGACTCGACGCCCTTTTTAAAGCAAATCTTGCCCACGTACACAAGCGATCCCGGCTGCCTCGCCACGCTTTCGTCGCAGCAGAAGACGCGATGGTCGTAGCCCGTCCCAATCACGTGGATGCGATCGGCATCGACGCCGCACACCAGGCCAATCTGCTCAGCCTGCTTAGCATGGAGTGCAAAGACGGCATCGAGCCGACGAACCGCACTTACGATGCGATCGCGCTCGAGCGCATGCGAACGCAGCTGGCGCAGATCAGTCGAATGGCACACGGCAACAACCGGCACGCCCCGGACGCACTCGCGCGCCAATGCGGTCACCAGATACAGGTGATGGCAGAGCACCAGATCGGGCCGAAACTCAGCCACCGCCCGATTGATTGCAGCAGCAAATGCCCGCTCAAATGCCTTGAGCATCGAAGGTGTCAGGTCACGATAGCGAGTGGAGGGATAGGGCATGACATCGGACATACCGCAGATGGGAAACGGCAGCTCGGGCGACTCGAACGGCACGGTAAACACGGCAGCACGCCGGTCCAGCTCGCCTTGGGTATCACCCGGTGCCGCGCCGCCGTGCTTTGCGGCGCGATGTCCCGTCTCGATCTGTTCGCGCACGAGCGCGGCAAGGTAGGTGCCGCTGCCGGTGCTATCTGGTTTTTGTGCCGAGATATTGAGGATGCGCATGTCGCGGTACACCCCTAGGCCAAGGCGGCGGCGCGGACAGCCGCGCCGATCGCTCCGGCAAAGCGAGCCTGGGGCGAGGTGGTCACCGGCGACCCCAGCAGCTCGCCCAACCGCTCCACCACGAAGGCGTTCTCGCACAGGCCACCGGTCAGGTAGTACGGGGCGCCCGCGGCCTGCCCAGCCATAGTCACCACGCGCGAGACCACGCTGTCGATCACGCCACGCACAATGTTCTCGCGCGGCTCACCGCGACCGATCAGGCTGATGACCTCGCTTTCGGCAAACACCGTGCACATGCTGCTGATCTTGGTGGGCTCGCCGGAACGCGCCAGGTCGGCCATCTGCTGCTGAGAAATGCCCAGGCGGTCGGCCATGATCTCCAAAAAGCGCCCCGTGCCGGCGGCGCACTTGTCGTTCATGGCAAATTTGGCCACGCGGCCGCCTTTAAGCTCTGTCTCTTATACACATCTCCGAGCCCACGAGA
>CABSYS010000119.1:0-5550 GCA_902482045.1 uncultured Collinsella sp. | reverse complement strand
CTACGACACCATGATCGGCGAGAACGGCTCCAAGCTGTCCGGCGGCGAGCGCCAGCGCATCTCTATCGCCCGTGCGCTGCTCAAAGACGCGCCTATCGTGCTGTTGGACGAGGCGACGGCGAGCTTGGATGTGGAGAACGAGACCGTGGTACAGCAGGCGCTCTCCCGTCTGCTTGCAGGTAAGACGGTTATCGTTATTGCCCACCGTATGCGTACGGTGGAAAATGCCGACAAAATCGTTGTGCTCAAGGATGGAGTGGTTGCCGAACAGGGCACCCCGGCGCAGCTCAAGGCGGCAGGTGGAGAATTCGCCCGCATGGTAGCGCTGCAAAAGGAAGCGGCTGCCTGGCAGCTGTAGGAATGTGACAAAGGGACAGTCCCTTTGTCACATTGAGTTCACCCCCATAGTTTCCAAAAAGTTAACCTTTGTTGACCTTAATAGTTAGATAAACTAAACTATTTTCCAAAAGTGTGCTCGAGCAAACTTGTTTACTCGGGTGCTAAGGCACCGTGCCGCAGTTGTTGCGGAAAAGGGAGAGACATCATGAAGAAGTCCACGTTTAACACCCTGCTTGTTGGTGGCGGTTTTCTGCTCGGCACGGCCGGCATCAAACTGCTCACCAGCGCTCCGGTAAAGAATGCCTGCGTGCAGGGCATCGCGTGCGGTATGCGCGTCAAGAACTGCTACCAGGACATGGTCGAGCAGGCCAAGGCTAATGTCGACGACATGGTTGCCGAGGCTGCCTACATCACCCAGAGCGAGGCCGCTGCTGACGAGGCAGCCGAGTAACGCTCCCAGGCACAAACTATGAGATTCTCGATTATTAGCGAGATCCCCGGCAGGACCCGTCTTCAATTGGCGGGTCCTGTGCCAGAGAGCGATCTCGATGCACTTCTTAAGCTTGGCGGCGAAATCGACGGCGTGCGCAAAGTGCGCGTATATGGCCGTATTGGCCAGATGGCGCTCGAATATGACGAGCAGTGTCGTGCGAGCGTGCTCGACGCCTTGGGCGCACTCGATGCTCAAGCCATCGCCGATGCCAAGTCGGGTTACGTGATGCAACTCGAGCCGCGCAAGCACAAACTCGTTATGGACCTAGCGACACTCATCGGCGCCCATTACGCACGTCGCTGGTTCTTGCCGACGCCTCTGCGTGCGGTGTTTGTCGTGGCCGGTTACATGGCATTTTTGCGCGCCGCCCTCCACGAGCTCGCGCAGCCGCGCCTGACCGTTCCCGTGCTCGACGCTTCGGCCATCGGTATCTCGTTTGCCAAACGCGACGTCGATACCGCGGGGCAGACGATGTTCCTGCTCAACGTGGGCGAACTGCTTGAGGACTACACGCGCGCCATGAGCGAAAATGAGCTCATCAACTCGCTGCTCGACGTGCCCGATAAGGCACAAAAAGTGGTCGGCGACACCGAGGTGAGCGTTGCCGCCACCGAGCTTGAGCCCGGCGACTTGGTAGCCGTGCGCACCGGCATGTCCATCTGCATTGACGGTGTGGTCGAACAGGGGAGCGCCATGGTCAACCAGGCGACCCTGACCGGCGAGCCGCTTGCCGTCGGGCGCAGCGCAGGCGACGATGTGTTTGCTGGAACTGTCGTCGAGGACGGCAGCATCTTGGTGCGCGTGCGCGCCAACACGGCTCAGACCAAGCTGCGCTCGATCGTCTCGCTCGTGCAGGCGGCCGACTCGCTCAAGTCCGAGGGCCAGTCGCACATGGAAGACCTCGCCAACAAGATCGTCCCGTGGAACTTCCTGCTCGCGGGCTTGGTTGCACTCACCACGCGTAGCCTCATCAAGACTTCGGCGGCGTTGATGGTCGACTACTCGTGCGCACTCAAGCTCACGGGTTCGGTCGCCGTCATGACCGCCATGAGCGATGCCGCCAAGATGGGCGTGATGGTCAAGGGCGCCAAGTACTTTGAGTCGTTTGCCAAGGCCGATACCATTGTCTTTGATAAGACCGGCACGTTGACCGAGGCGCAGCCGCGCTTGGCTTGCGTGCTGACGACCGATGGCTGGAGCGAGGATGAGGTCCTGCGCCTTTCCGCTTGCTTGGAGGAGCATTTTCCGCATCCGGTGGCACGCGCCGTGGTCAATGCGGCGCGCGAGCACGAGCTCGAGCATCGCGAGCGCCATGCTGCCGTTGAGTATATCGTGGCGCACGGCATTGCCTCGTCTATCGAGGATCGTCGCGCAATCATCGGTTCAGCGCACTTTGTATTCGAGGATGAGGGCGCGCAGCTCGAGTCCGACATCAAGGAGCGCATCGAGTCCCAGATGCAGGGCTTGTCGCCGCTGTACCTGGCGGTCGACGGCACGGTCGTGGGCGTGCTCGGCATCGAGGATCCGCTCAAGCCCGGGGTCCGCGAGGCTATCGCCGACCTGCATGCGCTGAGCGTCAAGCATGTCGTTATGCTCACGGGCGACTCCGAACGCACGGCCGAGCGCATTGCGCGCGAGGCGGGTGTCGACGAGTTTAAGGCCGAGCTGCTGCCCGAGGACAAGTACGCCTACGTGGAGCAAATCAAGCGCGAGGGCCGTCACGTCGCCATGGTGGGCGACGGCGTCAACGATTCGCCGGCGCTCGGTTTGGCCGACGTGGGCCTGGCGATGGGTGGCGGAAGCGACATCGCCAAGGAGGTCGCCGATATCATCCTGACCGATACGGATCTGGCCGCAATCGTGCGCCTGCGCCGTATGAGTCAGGGCCTCGTTGATCGTCTGACGAGCTCTTACTCTAAGGTGATGCTCACCAACTCAGCACTCTTGGCACTGGGCATTACCGGCACGATTACCCCGCAGGCGTCGTCGCTGTTGCACAACGGTTCGACGATTGCCTACAGCCTGAGCAACGCGAAAGCGTATCTTCGTTAGGGTTTTCGATTGAGCTTATGGCCTGCATTCGGGCGGTACCGCAACCGCCAGGGTGCAGGCCTTTTTAGGCAAGTGCAGCTTTGATGGCGGGGACTTCGGTGAGCTGCTCGGCTGCCTTTTCGTCGGAGCTGTCGAGTGCTGCCAGGCTGCGGTAGACCCACTCGTTGACCTGGGTGTTCTTGACGCCTGCGGTCTGCATAAGGGTGCCTACCTCGCGGATTGCTGCGAGCAGATCGGCCTTGGGGCCCACGAGCTCGACCTCGATGCCGTGGTAGGCGGACACGCCGCGGTTCTCACTCACGTGGTCGATAAAGCCCTCGACGGTCTCAAGCTGCTGGGCGAGAGCCGCATCATCGTCAGCGTTCAGCGCGACGAGTGCGTTCGATACCGTGAGGGCGGGATGTCCGCAGGGGACAAAGCCCTCGATGACGTCCATAGCTTCGGTAATGGTTGAGCCCAGGCCTGCGAGGGCATTGACGAGTTGCTGCTTGGTATCCATAACGGTCCTTTCGACGGTTCAATTTTGCTTGGCGAAAATATACGTGACGCGATCGGTAGCAAAAGTGCGAAGTGCGGCGCACATTGGGGTCTTCACAGCTCGTGCATAGAACAGCTGTCCGCTTTCAGAACGTGGTAAGATAACACTCCACAAGCGGGGCTCGCTCCGTATGTTCCTTGAAAAGTCGACGGGTGTTGGGTGCTCGTGCCCAATGCTATCCAGACTTTCCCGACATTCGGGGGCGACTGGTTTCGACACGATAGCTCTGAGAGAGGAAGCAAGCCGAGGTCTCCTCGCCTCGTTAAACAGGGGTACCGTCAAATTGAATTGACAACAACTCTTCTTTTGAGCCTATGGCTCTCGCTGCTTAGTTTATAGCGGCGCGTCAACCCGGTGATTTCCCCGACACCGGCGCGACGTCATTTTAGGGGAATGCTCCTGCGCACGTAATCGGTATGGCGCAGGCTAAGACCGAACCGGTTAGGACGCCGCGAGCGTGTCGCTGCGCGCAAAGCGTCCGAGACAAAACCAGCGACTGAGCTTGGAGATGCCAATCAGGGGGCTTTCGTGGACCGGAGTTCGATTCTCCGCGCCTCCACCATAAGTAACAGGCAGGTAGATACTTATATCTACCTGCCTTTTTATTTCTTGTCCGTACCGCGGAGAATCGAACTCTATGCAGGGCGCGGGCGTAAAGAAAACGCGTAAGCGTTTTTAGCCCGCGGGCGAGGACGCCGGCAGGCGGCCGAAGCCGGTGCGTATTTGCGAAGCAAATACGCGGATTCTCCGCGCAATGCCCCAGCCCAATATAGATGCGATGCCAATCGGGCGTCTTGCCCCGGCCTCGCCCCATCAACGGATCCACCGTACCGCGGAGAATCGAACTCTGTGCAGGGCGCGGGCGTTAAGCAAACGCTACGGCAACGCAGGATGGGACGCGCTTTCCCAATGGCGGCCCAGGCGGAAACCGCATCCCGGAATCCTCATTCGGAATGGGATACATTTTCCGGATGGGCTGTTGGCGGAAAGCTCATCCCGGAATCCCGTCTCAAATTGGAACGCGCTTTCCGCTCCATCTCCTCAACTCCAAAACCTATGCGCCCTCCATTCCAAAACTGGGTAGAAGAAAGCCAAAACGCAATCGCAGGAGGTCAATATGACTGCAGAAGATAAGGCAAAGAACGCCGGCAAGGTCGCGCTCGTTTTGGAGGGCGGAAGTTTTCGCGGGCAGTTTACCGCGGGCGTGCTCGACGTCCTCATGGAGGCTGGCGTCGAGATTCCGGCTGTCTACGGTGTATCGGCCGGCGCCCTCAACGGCGTGAACTACAAGTCGCACCAGATCGGCCGTGCCAACCGCATCAACCTGGCTTTCTGCAACGACAGCCGCTTCATGGGCGCCGCATCGTTTGCGTCCACGGGCTCCATCGTCGGCTACGACTTTATCTTCAACGATGTCCAGGACCGCCTGGATCCCTTTGACAACGAGACGTTCGACGCGAACCCCATCGAGATGTACGCCGTTGCGACGGACATGCTGTTTGGAACCGCTGCCTACCTGCCGGTCAAAAGCGCCGTGCTCGATCTCGATGCCGTGCGCGCATCGACCTCGTTGCCGCTGGTGACGCCGCCGGTCGAGATTGACGGGCACAAATACGTCGACGGCGGCGTGGCCGATTCGGTTCCTATCGAGCATGTGCTGGAGGAGGCGGGCTTCGATCGCGCGGTCGTCATCGTTACGCAGGACCGCTCCTACGAGAAAAAGCCCTACGAGTTTATGCCCGCCGCACGCGCCCGCTATGCCGACTACCCCTACCTGCTCGAGGCTATCGAGACGCGCCACGACCGCTATAACATCCAGCGCATGCACCTGTGGAAGTATGAGCGCGAGGGCCGCGCGCTGGTCGTTGCTCCGCAAAAGCCGGTCGAGGTCGGCCATGTCGAACACGATCCGGCAAAGCTCCTCGACCTGTATATTCAGGGTCGCCAGGAGGCAAAGCGCTTGCTGGGAGATATCGAGGCGTTTGTCGAGCGCTAGCGTCGCGACGTCATGACCCATGGACGACATGTGCAGAAACTCTGATCGGAGCCAAAATACCTGTTGACTCGGGCGGAGAGCGGGGTAATATGGACGGGTTACTTGCAGAGCCCCGTGAATCTCTGTAACAAC
>CABSYS010000118.1:0-5554 GCA_902482045.1 uncultured Collinsella sp. | reverse complement strand
GTCTTCAGGGATAGAAAAAACGTTTCATCATTGTCAGCTTTAGGTGAATAACTGACCAACCAGAACGGTAAAATAGTGTTTGTCTGAGCGTTGAGACGTTTGGACATCGTGCATTGCCATCGCCGGCAACGCGCAAACCGGTCCTAACGGAGCCAATTGGGTGCTCCGTTATATACGCAAGTCTAAGAGGGGCTTGTTTAGGAGGCACAGTATGGGACGTTTTACCAATCCTCGCGATCTGTACTTTGGTGAGGGCGCTCGCCACGAGGTGAAGAACCTCAAGGGCAAGAAGGCCATCATCGTTTCTGGCGGCAGCTCTATGCGCCGCGGCGGGTTCCTGCAGGACGTTGAGGCCGACCTTAAGGAAGGCGGTTTCGAGGTCAAGCTGTTCGAGGGCGTCGAGTCCGACCCGTCCATCGAGACGGTCATGAAGGGCGCCGAGGCCATGCGCGAGTTCGAGCCCGACTGGATTATCGCCATCGGCGGCGGCTCGCCCATCGATGCCGCTAAGGCCATGTGGGTCTTCTACGAGTATCCCGAGGAGTCCTTCGACAACATCATCCAGCCGTTCAGCTTCCCCGAGCTGCGTCAGAAGGCTCACTTCTGCGCTATCTCCTCTACCTCCGGCACCGCTACCGAGGTCACTGCCTTCTCCGTCATCACCGACTACGCCAAGGGCATCAAGTACCCGCTGGCCGACTTCAACATCACTCCTGATGTCGCCATCGTCGACCCCGAGCTCACCTACACCATGCCCGCCAAGCTGTGCGCTCATACCGGCATGGACGCTCTGACCCACTGCATGGAGGCCTACGTTTCCACCTGCGCCTCTATGTTCACCGACGCCAACGCTCTGCACGGCATCCGCGAGATCGTCGAGTGGCTGCCCAAGTCCTATGCTGGCGACCATGAGGCCCGTCAGCACATGCACGAGGCTCAGTGCATCGCCGGTATCGCCTTCTCCTCGGGCCTGCTCGGCATCGTTCACTCCATGGCTCACAAGACCGGTGCAGCCTTTGAGAACGGTCACATCATCCACGGTGCTGCTAACGCCATGTACCTGGGCAAGGTCATCCAGTGGAACTCCAAGGACCCGCGTGCTGCCGAGCGTTATGCATACGTGGCCAAGGAGATCCTGCACCTTCCTGGCGAGACCAACGAGGAGCTCATCGCTGCGCTCGTCCAGAAGATCCGCGACCTCAACGACCAGCTCAACATTCCGCAGTCCATCAAGGATTACGCGAATGGTGGCGTGAAGGTCGACGCCGAGAACTCGCAGATGGTTTCCGAGGAGGAGTTCCTCGCCAAGCTGCCCGAGATCGCCGCGAACGCCGAGCAGGACGCCTGCACGCCCGAGAACCCGCGTGAGACCAAGGCTGCCGACTTCGAGAAGATTCTCAAGGCCTGCTACTACGACACCGACATCGATTTCTAATCGACTCTTGTTATCGTAACGAGGGGCTCCGCACGTATCTGTACGGAGCCCCTTTCTTTTTTCTTTTAGAGAATGGGATAGTTATGGCTGCAATTTTCAATAGCCCCAGCAAGTACATCCAGGGTCCGGACGAGCTCGCCAAGCTCGGCTCCTATGTCGAGCCGCTTGGCGCTAAGGCCCTCGTCATCGTGACGCCTTCGGGCAAGAAACGCGTCGGTGCCAAGATCGAGGGCGGCTTTGCCGAGGCCAAGGCCGAGCTGCTGTTTGAGGACTTTAACGGCGAGTGCTCCAAGGGCGAGGTCGATCGCCTGGTTGCGCTCGCTCGCGACAACGGTTGCGACATCATCGTCGGTGTCGGTGGCGGTAAGATTCTCGACACCGCGAAGGCCGTTGCCTATTACCTGGAATCCCCGGTTATCATTTGCCCCACCATTGCTTCGACCGATGCCCCGTGCTCGGCGCTTTCGGTGCTCTATACCGATGACGGCCAGTTCGACAAGTACCTCTTCCTTAAGGCAAACCCCAATATCGTCCTTATGGATACGACGGTTATCGCGGCGAGCCCGGTGCGCCTGACGGTTTCCGGTATGGGCGATGCGCTCGCAACCTACTTTGAGGCCCAAGCGACGCATGATGCCGACGGTGGCACTTGCGCCGGCGGCAAGGGCGGTATGGCTGGTCTGGCACTTGCCAAGCTCTGCTACGAGACGCTTATGGCCGATGGCGTGAAGGCCAAGGTCGCGTTGGAGAAAGGTGCGCTGACGCCTGCCGTGGAGCACATCATCGAGGCAAACACGCTGCTCTCCGGCATTGGCTTTGAGAGCTCGGGTCTCGCTGCGGCCCATGCCATCCATAACGGCTTGACGATGCTGCCCGAGTGCCACAGCATGTATCACGGCGAGAAGGTCGCCTTCGGCACCATCGTCCAGCTGGTACTCGAGGATGCTCCGACCGAGAAGCTCGAGGAAGTCTTGGGCTTCTGCATTGAGCTGGGCCTGCCGGTCACGATGAAGGAACTTGGCGTTGCCGAGCTTACGCGCGAGCAGGCCATGATTGTTGCCGAGGCCGCCTGCGCGCCCGATGACACCATGTGCAACATGCCGTTTGAGGTGACGCCCGAGATGGTCGCAAACGCCATCCTGGGTGCCGACGCGCTGGGCCACTACTATCTCATGGATGAGTAAATCAAGCTAAGGAAGGGGCAAAGCCGGCAGACGGCTTTGCCCCTTTTTGCTATGGTGCAAAGGGGTCAGGTTGCTTTGCACCAATTGTTGTTGATGAAAGGGCGGATTCTCGTATGGCGCTTCCCATGGTTTATGGCGGTCCCGGACGATATGTTCAGGGGCCGGGTGAGCTCTCGCGTCAGGGCAGGTATTTGTCATGGTTGGGCTGCGCTGCCTATGTCTTGTTTGACCAGGGCACCGAGGATCGGCTGTGCAGGCAGATCGTCGATGGATTTCTGGATGAAGATCTAAGCGAGCCGTTCTTTAAGATTTACAACGGTCCGTGTACGGAAGATGCCGTTGTCGAAATGGCCAAGGAAGCCCGGGCCGAGTATTGCGACATGGTGGTGGGCATTGGCGGCGGCAAGATGCTCGATATCGCCAAGGCCGTTGCGTTTTATGCCGAGTTGCCGTTGTGCGTATGTCCCACGGCGGCGTCGATGGACGGTCCGTGCAGCGAGATTTCCGATGCCGATTTGCTGAGCGTTGCGGATGCGGTCTTTAGAAACGAGCGCAATATGGCCAACGAGCAGGCCAAGGTGACCAAACAGAAGCTCGTGCAGCTCATGTGCGAGGCATAGCTTGGCGCTTGATTGACCTTGTGCAATCGGGGCGGCGATAGGCCATGGGTTATTTCCCTCAAGGTGCGCCGCGTGTAATTTGCCCGAGGCGTGGGCCGATAGCGTATCATTATCTCTTGCTTGTTTGCACTGCTCAGGGAGGGGCCGCGCATGGCGCAGGAACACGATCTGTTTGATGACATTATCGAGATCAGCAAGGGTTTCGACTTTCTTAAAAACCCGCTTGGCGGTGTGACCGATGCACTCGATCCGTCGGCACCGCAGTGGAATCCTGCCGACTACAAGGAGCGTCCGCGCGGCAACACCATTCCGTGCCTGACCTGCAAAAACGAAAAGAGCGGTTGCACCGCGTGCATGGATGTGTGCCCGGTCAACGCTATCGAGGTCGAGGAAGACGCCATCGAGATCCTCGACTCCTGTCGCAAGTGCGGCCTGTGCGCCGCTGCCTGTCCGACCGAGGCGATCATCTCGCCGCGCCTGGCGCCCAAAAACCTGTATGACGATATCGTCTCTGCTGCTACGAGCCACGAGACCGCCTACGTCACCTGCACACGCGCCCTCAAGCGCATGCCGCGCGAAAACGAGGTCGTCGTTGCCTGCGTGGGCGACATTACGGCCGAGACCTGGTTCTCGGTACTGGCGGACTATCCCAACGTGAGTGTGTACCTGCCGTTGGGCGTGTGCGATAAATGCCGCAACACCGGCGGTGAGGACATTCTGGGCGAGGCGATTGCGAAGGCCGAAGAGTGGTCTGGCACGGGTATGGGCCTGGAGGTCGATCCCAAGAGCCTCAAGTGCCATAAGCTTCGCGAGTACGAGCGCAAGGAGTACATAGAAAAGATTGCCCGTACCACGGGCCTGACGGTGACCAAGCTCAATCCGGCGACGGCGGCACTGGCCTCGGTGACGCAAAAGCTCAAAGCCCATCGCCATCAGATTATCCAGCTGGAGCGCACGCTCAACACCATGTGCGGCACCACGACGACCAAGCGTCGCCGTTCGCTCACGCACGGGCGGCAGCTGGTGCTCTCGACGCTGCAAAACCACCCCGAGCTTGCCCAGAACATGCAGGTGAGCACGCCGGAATGCGATTTTGACAAGTGCACGTCGTGCGGCGAGTGCGTCAACGTGTGCCCCACGTTTGCCTGCGATTTGGTGGGAAGCGGTCGCTTTGCGCTGGAGTCCACGTATTGCTTGGGCTGCGGTGCCTGCGTCAAGGTGTGCCCCGAGCATGCGCTCAAGTTGGTTGAGCATGACGCGTCCAATCTGGTCGTCGTCGATCCCGAAGCCGAGGAAAAGGCTGCCCAGAAGGCCAAGGCTCACGAAGAAGCTGAGAAGGTCAAGGCCGAGGCAAAGGCCAAGCTGGACAAGATGCTCGACCAGGTGGAAAAGCTCGCGGACTAGTTAAAAGAGCGTAAATGATGGCCGGTGGGACAGGTACTGCCCCGCCGGCCAAAAAAGTTGCGGTGGAATAGTTCCTGTTTTGCCCTTAAGCTGGCCATCCTAGGAACTATTCCACCGCAACTAATAGATGGTTAGCCCATGCTGCTCTGATGGGTCTCGCTGCCGTTATTGCGGCGGGTGACCGTTTCGTGGAGTAAAAAGAAGCTGGGAACCTGCTTTGTCTCGGTGTATTCCATAAGGATGCCGTCGGCGTTGTAGGTCTGTCCGCGTATAACGGCGAGTGCGTTAAAGTCGTCGAGATCGAGCACGCGCGCATCTTCGGGCGTGGGATGCTCAATCGTTACATCGCGTTTGCCCGTGGCAATCTTAATGCCAAGATCTTCTTCGAGGTAACGATAAATCGAATCGTTGACAATCTCGGGTGTCAGTCCCGGTACCTGTGAGCTTAGGTAATAGGAGTCGTCGGAGCACACGGCATGTCCGTTTGCATAACGGATGCGTTTGGCACGTGTGAGCTCACAGCCTTCGGGAAACCCGGTAATCCTGGAGAGTGCCTTGCTACAGACGAGGAGCTCAAAGACAGTGGTAACCGTTTTGAGCTCAAAGCCTCGGCTGGCTGCGATTTCCTTGAAGGTCTCGAGTCCGCCGCCGCCACGACTCGTCTCGTCACTGATGTTGCGAATGACGCGCATGCCTTTGCCTTGCTGGGGGAGCACGTAGCCATCTGCCGCAAGCATCGAGATGGCGCGACGGACCGTCATGCGCGAACAGTCAAACAGCTGCGTGAGCTCAGTCTCCGAAGGCAGATAGCTCTGATAGGCGTATGTGCCGTCGTCAATCGACTGCTTCACGTTGTCATAAATAGTTTGGAAGATGGCTCGCGCCATGACGGTCTCCTAGAGCTGGGTGCG
>CABSYS010000117.1:0-5598 GCA_902482045.1 uncultured Collinsella sp. | reverse complement strand
GGGGTACACGGTGTTGTCGACACGCGGGTAGCTGATGAGGCCCGCCATGTAGAGGGACTCGGCGATGCGCATGGTACGCGCAGGCGAGATGCCCTCGGCTGCGGCGGCAGCCTGCAGCGAGGTGGTCGCAAACGGCGTGGGTGGCTGCTGCTTGCGTGAGCGCTTGGTCACCGCGGCGACGGTTGCCGTCGTAACGCCGTCGACATGGCCGTATGCCGTCTCGGCAGCATCCTTGTCGGTAAAACGCGCCGTCTTGTGCGCGATCTTAAAGCGATCGTCCTCGGCAGCACCCTGTGCGGCGCCCATGCCGCGGATCTGCCAATAGTCCTCGGGCACAAACGCCATGCGCTCGCGCTCGCGCTCGACCACCAGGGCAAGCGTCGGTGTCTGCACGCGGCCGGCGGAGCGCACGTTGCCAAAACCGCCAAACTTGGCGAGCGTCAGGTAACGCGTGAGCACCGCACCCCAGATAAGGTCGATGTGCTGACGGCTCTCGCCTGCGTCGGCCAGGTTCTGGTCAAGCGAGACGAGATTATCGAAGGCGTGCGTGATCTCGGCCTTGGTAAACGAAGAGTACTGGGCGCGGGCAACCGGCAAGTCGGGCGCAACCTCGCGCACCTTGTTGAGGGCGTCCGAACCGATCAGCTCGCCCTCGCGGTCGAAGTCCGTGGCGATGATGACGCTGTCGGACTTTTTGGCGAGGTTCTTAAGCGAGCGGATGAGTTCCTTCTCGGCCGGCAGCTTAATGACGGGTGCCCAGGTGAGATACGGCAGACTCTCGAGCTTCCAGCCCTTGATGGAGATGCCATCGGCAAGGAACGGCTTACGCTTGGTGTCGTAAGGCGGACGAGCCAGGCCATCGGGCATGTCGGCCGGCAGTATCTCGCCGTCCTCGGTAACCGAATACCAGCCCAGCTTTTTATCGAACAGCACGCTGTCGCAAAAATCGGGCGCAAGGATGTGACCGGCCAGGCCGATGGTCACGCACTCCTCGCCCTTCCACTCAAAACGGTAGATGGCGGTGTTGTACACCTTGTCCTTTTTGGGTTTACCCGTGGACAGACGCTCGGCGATCTGACGCGCGGCGTCGTTTTTCTCGGCGATGATGAGCTTCAAAAGAGGCTCCTATCTCGTATCTCTGCGGCTACGCCCGCCCGTATGGCGGCCGACTTACGCCCTTGCTTGCTCAATCTGCCCGATGAGCCAATCGCACCAGGCATCCATGCCCTCGCCCTTGCGCGCGCTCACGGCAAACCGCGGCGCCTGCGGATTGAGGTCATCGAGTGTCCTAGTATACCTATCCATGTCAAAATCGAAAGCCGGGGCCACGTCGACCTTATTGAGCAGCTGCGCGCCGGCGTGTTGGAAGATGCCCGGGTACTTGATGGGCTTGTCATCGCCCTCGGGCACCGAGAGAATCATGATGGACAGGTTCTCGCCCAAGTCAAAGTCGACCGGGCAGACCAGGTTGCCCACGTTTTCGATAAAGATGACGTCGATGTTCTCCAGACCGACGGCCTGGTCGAACGCGTCAACGGCCTCCATGATCATGTTGCCCTCGAGGTGGCACAGGCCACCCGTGTTGATCTGAATGGCGGGCATGCCGGCTTCCTTCATGGTGATGGCGTCGACATCCGAGGCAATATCGCCCTCGATGACGGCACAGCGCAGGCCAGCCTTGTCGCGCAGGCGCTCGTTGGTGCCCAGGATCGTGGTGGTCTTGCCCGAACCGGGGCTCGACAGCACATTGATCACATAGGTGTTTGTCTCTTTAAATCGCTGTCGCAGCTGATCTGCCAGGCGCTCGTTGCGCGACAGAATCGGCGACGCGATATCAATCGTTTTCTCAGCCATACTCGGCACTCCTTACTTTGGCCCCTTTATACCCCATCACCAGATGGCTAGCGGGCTAATCGTCGGGGGTTTCGATTTCGATACTTGCGATGTCGAGCTCGCGGCCGTGCAGCAGACGCACGTTGGCGCCGCCACATTGGGGACAGCGGCAATGGAAGCGATCGTGCTCAAAGACCTCCCCGCAGTCCAGACACTCGCTTTGTGGATGGACTTCCTCCACGGCAAGCTCGCAGCCTCGCGTGAGCGGGTCCTCATCGCGAAATGTCTCCCACGCAAAGTCGAGCGCCTCGCGCACAACTTCGGTCATATCCCCGATACGCAGCGTTACCAAAACGGCGCGCGAGGCCCCCGCCCCACGCGCCGCGCGAATCACTGTATCGAGTATGCCGTTGACAATGCCAACCTCGTGCATACCGATTTACTCCTCGTCGTCCTCATCGTCCGAGAACAGGTCCAGACGACTCACGAACAAGCCCTCCTTGCCCTCGCGCGCGGTAATGACCACACGGGCGATGGCGAGCGAAATCTCGTAGAGCGAGAGCAGGGCACCATACATGAGGCCCAGCGTAACGGGCGAGCCGTCGGGCGTAATCACAGCCGAGCCCACAAGCAGGCCCACGTACACGTAGCGCCAGGCGCCGCGGAAGGCCGCGTAGGACACGATGTGGAAGACGGACAGGTAGAAGATGATGAGCGGCAGCTCAAACGCCACGCCAAAGCCGATCATAAAGAGCAGCTCCATGTTGACGTAGTTCTCCAGGTCGGGCAGCGCCGTGGCGACGGCCGAGGTCTCGCCGATAAGCCACTCAAAGCCCGCCGGGATGATGATGAAGTAGCAAAAGATTGCGCCCAGGAAGAACAGCACCGTCGAGGCGAGCACCGTGGGCACGACCCACTTGCGCTCGTTGGGACGCAGTGCCGGCAGGAAAAATGCCAGAATCTGCCAGATGATCATGGGCGTGCACATGACCACGGCCATCTTGATGGCCAGCGAGAAGCGCAGGCCAAAGCCGCCGAGCGTAGTAGTGATGTAGAACTTACCGTCCGGCACAAAAGAGCGGATGGGGTCTTCCAAGATGTCGAGCACCACAGGCGTGGCGAAATACAGCACGATAGCGGCGGCAAACACCGACACGACCACGATGGTCAGGCGGCGACGAAGCTCTCCCAGGTGATCGAAGAGCGGCATTCGCGCAGGTCCGATAGGCATTACTCATCGCCTCCCTTAGGGGCATCGGCGGCAGCGGCGTCGTCCTCGGCCTCGAGCTCGCGGGCGAGCTGGTCGACGACGGCCTTGCGCTTGCGGGGACGACGGGCGTAGAGGTCGGCCGTCGTGGGCTCTACCGGCTCGGGCTCGGGCTCCGGTTCTGCAGCAGGCTCGGGCTCGACGACAGGCTCGGCGGCAGCGGCAGGCTCGGCACCCTCGGCCTCGGACTCCTCAGCAGCACCCTCGCCCTCGGCGGCAGCCTCGCTCGCGGCTTTCTCGGCAGCAAGACGAGCGCGACGCTCGGCAAAGGTCTCCTTCTTTGCGGGCGCAGCTGTCTCGACGGCATCCTCGTCTGCATCGGAATCGTCATCGACGGCAGTCTTCTTGGGCTTGACCGGGGCCGACGCGGCCTCGCTCACCGGATCGATAATCTCGGACTGAACAACGGCCGTCATCTTTTCCTGCGTCTCGCGGAACTGACGGATGGCACGGCCGATCGTGCGGCCCATCTGTGGGAGCTTATCCGGGCCAAACAGCAAAAAGCCGAAGACCACGATGATCGCGAGCTCACCCTCTCCAATACCAAACACACATACCTCCAAGGCTCGATGTGAGTCGAGCCCGCACCGCGCCATTCGGCCGGAACTCGTCTATTCATTCGGTCAAGTATAGCGCCCGGACGCCAAAACGTCCGAGCGCATCACAAACATATGCCAAACGGCACGCCCTTTTGAGGGCAAAGGTTATGCAGCGGTGATCGAAATCTCCTGGTCGACACCCAACAGCTGAACCACGCGCATCACCGGAGGCTGCACATTGGCGCAGCTAAAGCGCTTGCCGTGGTCGACCGCGTGGTGCGCGGCGCCCACAAGCACGCCAATGCCCGTCGAATCGATGTAGCTCACCTGGGCAAAATCGAGCTCAACGGCCTCAGTGGGCTGCTCGAGCGCCAGGTCGATGGCATTGCGCAGGCTATCGGCGTTAGAGATATCGATCTCGCCGGTTACCTTAATGGTGTAGAGCTCTGGCGTGGGGTTGGTGGAAATACCCAAATCCATGTATACGCTCCTTTACGTATCGAAAGTGCGGATAGTACGGGAAGCCGCGCGTTAGGCGCGCTCGGCACGCGCAAGCTCGGCAGCGACGAGCTTGACGGCCAGCACCAGCACATCGAGCGCGGCCTCCAGGTCCTCGACCGTGGGATAGCTCGGCGCGATGCGGATGTTGGTATCGCGCGGATCCTTGCCATAGGGCCAGGTAGCACCGGCCGGCGTGAGCTTGACGCCCAGGTCGGCACAAAGCGCGGCGACCTTTTGGGCCGAGCCCTCGGGACCATCGAAGCTCACAAAGTAGCCGCCGCGAGGATGCGTCCAGGTAGCGCAACCAGTATCGCCCAAGCCCTCGGTGAGCTTGCGCTCGACGGCCTCAAAGCGCGGACGCAGGAACTCGGCATGCTTTTTCATGTGCTCCTTGACCGCCTCGATGGTGGGAAGGAAACGCACGTGACGCAGCTGGTTGAGCTTGTCGGCGCTGATGAGGCCGGCCTTCAGGCGCTTGGAGAACTCGGCGATGACCGCGGGGCTCGCACCGATAAAGCCGATGCCGGCGCCCGGGAAGGTGATCTTGGACGTCGAGGCAAAGGCCACCACGCGGTCCTCGGTGCCCGCCGCGCGAGCGAGGTCAAAGATGTTGGCGAGCTCGTCGGTCTCGTCGCACAGGTCGTGCACGCAGTAGGCGTTGTCCCAGAAGATGCGGAAATCGGGCGCGGCCGTGTGCATCTCGACCAGGCGGCGCACGGTGTCCTCGCTAAAGGTGATACCCGTGGGGTTGGAATACTTGGGCACGCACCAGATGCCCTTGATGGAATCGTCGGCGGCGACGAGGCGCTCGACCTCGTCCATGTCGGGGCCGTTGTCGGTCATCGCGACGGGAACGTTCTCGATACCCAGGTCGGCGGTGATGCCAAAGTGGCGATCGTAGCCGGGAACCGGGCACAGGAACTTGACCTTCTTGCCGTCGTGCGCGGCCTCGTAAGCCTCCCAGGGCTCGCTGCCGCACGAGCCGCAGCGCCAGAACATGCCGGCGATATCGTGCTCGATCAGCAGGCTCGACGAACCCAGCACGAGCGTCTGCTCGGCGGGGCAGCCCAGGAACTCCCCCGCCAGCTTGCGCGCCGAGGGAATGCCCTCAAAGCAGCCGTAGTTGGAGCAGTCGACGTTGCCGTCGTGCAGATCGGCATCGGCATTGAGGATGTCGAGCATGGGTCGAGAGATGTCCACCTGGGAGGGCGACGGCTTGCCGCGGGCCATGTCGAGCGCCAGGCCCTTGGCCTTGACCTCGGCGACCTCGGCTTTGAGTGCCTCGATGGCAGCATCGAGTTCGGTGGTTTCCATCTTCTGGTAGATCGTCTGCATGGGGTGCGACCTTTCGCGAAGCGGTACGTTGCAGTTCGTCTAAGTATAGACCGCCACCGCCGCAACGTTATGAAGCCGTGATAGATTAAGTCCATCGCAATAAATTACGAATCGCCGCGCATG
>CABSYS010000116.1:0-5604 GCA_902482045.1 uncultured Collinsella sp. | reverse complement strand
GCATGTCTCGTGGGCTCGGAGATGTGTATAAGAGACAGATCCATGACAAAGGCGACGCGCGCCATGTAGCCCGAGTCCTCCAGAATGGAGAGGAACAAAAAGAGCACGACGATAATCGGCAGGAAGGTCAACACACTGCCTACGCCCGTAAGCACGCCATCGACAGCCAGCGAGCGCACTACGTCGTTGGTGCCGAACGCCTTGAGACCTGCATCGGCCGAGGCGATGATGGCAGCGATGCCGTCCTCCATGAGTCCCTGCAACGCCGCGCCGATCACGCCAAACGTCAGCCAAAAGACGAGGCCCATGATCACCAGGAACGCCGGAATGGCTGTGTAACGACCTGTCAGGATGCGGTCGATCTTGACGGAGCGCACGTGCTCGCGGCTCTCGTGCGGCTTGACGACGCAACGCCCACACACGTCGCCGATAAAGCTAAAGCGCATATCGGCCAGCGCGGACAGGCGGTCGGTGCCGGCCTCGCCCTCCATCTGGGTAATGATGTGCTCGATGGCGTCGAGCTCGTTGCGATCCAGGTGAAGCGCCTCGGTCACCAGCTCGTCGCCCTCAACCAGCTTGGTCGCCGCAAAACGCACGGGAATGTGTGCCGTCGCGGCATGGTCCTCGATAAGGTTGGCGATGCCGTGGATGCAGCGATGCAGTGCGCCGCCGTCTGGGCCATCAGGCGCGCAGAAGTCCAGGCGGCCGGGACGCTCGCGGAAACGCGCCACATGCAAGGCATGGTCCACCAGCTCGCCGATACCCTCGTTGCGGGCAGCGCTAATGGGGACGACCGGCACGCCCAACAGACTCTCGAGCAGGTTGACGTCAATGGCGCCGCCGTTGGTCGTCACCTCGTCCATCATGTTGAGCGCGATGACCATGGGGCGGTCGAGCTCCATAAGCTGCAGCGTCAGGTACAGGTTACGCTCGATGTTGGTAGCGTCGATGATGTCGATGATGGCATCGGGATGCTCATCCAGGATAAACTGGCGGCTCACGATCTCCTCGCCCGTGTACGGCGACAGGGAGTAAATACCGGGCAAGTCGGTAACGCTCGCCTCGGGGTGGTTACGGATAGTGCCGTCCTTGCGGTCGACCGTCACGCCGGGAAAATTACCGACATGCTGGTTGGAGCCCGTCAGCTGGTTAAACAGCGTGGTCTTACCGCAGTTTTGGTTGCCGGCGAGGGCAAAATGAAGCGGCGCGCCCTCGGGCACGGCCGTTTTTGCCGCACGGGGCGAATACGTCCCCTCGCCGAGTGCCGGGTGCTCCGTCGTGCCGATTGCGGCGTTAGCGCGCGGGCCCGTATCGGTGTCGTGAACACCCACGAGCTCAATCCGTGCGGCATCGTCCTTGCGCAGCGTCAACTCGTAGCCACGCAGGCGAATCTCGAGCGGGTCGCCCATGGGGGCGTACTTCATCATGGTGACTTCGGTGCCCGGTGTTAGGCCCATGTCCAAAATATGTTGTCGGAGTGCCTGGTCGTCCGATGTCACCGATGCGACAACGGCGTCCTTTCCAATCTCGAGCGTATCGAGCTTCACGTCCGTGTTCCTCCCCCGGCGCCCACAGGGCGTTGCATTTTGTTTACCATGACTAACCGTTTGCCATGGCTAACCACTTTATCCATGCATGATAGCGCGAACATACAACGATGTTCAATCAACAGATCGGTGCAAGGACCGTCCCCAAGTACCGGCACAAAAGGAACGTCCCCGAGTGCCAAGTGCCGCAAGAGTGTCCCTTTCGACTAGTCATTTAAGAACGTCCCCAATGACTACTTGCGACCAGGGCAACGCCGATATTTTGGCAACGACAGCGAAAGCCCGTCAGAGCGAGCAAGGTGCCTTGAAACGAGGCGGCATTGACCTTCTGGTCATGCCGCCGAAGTTGAAAGGCAGATTGCCGCTCTGGCGGGTTTGCAGCGTCGAGCCGTTACGCGGTTTGGTAAAACCGCGTAACCACTAGTTTGGTACCTTGACATTCATTTCTCATGCTCCTAGATTGGTTAGGCACAAAACAATTCCACTACCTAACTAAAGAAAGGAGCGAAGCTTAGATATGTGTGTTGAACCACTCGCCTATCCGCATGAACCCGGCGGCGACCCCTCACGGCCGGCAGACGAGCCCGAAACCCAGTCCAAGGAGGACCGTCTCGCCAAGAGAATCCTCCATGGCCTGGGGTTTTGCGGCCATTACATGCATTTTCACGGCGGCGGCATATCTGGCAAGGCGCCCATCGTCTGCCTGCTCGCCAAGCAGCCGACCGGCGAGCTGTCCCAACAGGAGCTCGGCATGCACTTCGACCTCAAGCCGGGGTCCCTTTCCGAGATTCTGTCCAAGCTCGAACTGGGCGGTCTTATCGAACGCAACCGCAATCCCAAAGACCGTCGGCAGCTCACCATCCGCCTGACCGATGCGGGTTGGGAAAAGGCCCGCGTTGAGCAGGCAGCCCGCATTCGCTTTAGAGAGCAGGCCTTTAGTGCCCTCACTCACGACGAGCGCGAGCAGCTCGCCGAAATGCTCGAGAAAATCCGTGTAACCTGGGAGGAACTGGATGATTAAAACCCTCATGGGCAGCATACGTGACTATATGAAAGTCACCGTTGCCACGCCATTGCTCGTGCTTGGCGAGGTGCTCTGCGAGATGCTGATTCCATTTATCACCGCCAACCTGATCGACGCCATCAAAGATGGCACCACCGTAGCCGAGATGCTTCCCACCGCGGGCTTTTTGGTGCTCATCGCGCTGACGTCGCTTGCTTTTGGCGCCGCTGCCGGCGTCACCTGCAGCCATGCGAGTTGCGGCTTCGCTAAGAACCTGCGTCACGACCTGTTCTACAAGATCCAGACGTTCAGCTTTGCCAACATCGATGAGTTCTCGAGCTCCTCGCTCGTCACGCGTCTGACCACTGACATCAACAACGTTCAGCAGGCCTTTATGATGATCATCCGTATCGCCGTGCGCGCGCCGCTGGTCTTGATCTTCGCCTTTACCATGGCATTTATCATGGGCGGCAGCGTCGCCATGGTCTACCTGGTCATCATTCCGCTGCTGGGCTTTGGACTGTTCTTTATCATCTTTAAGGTACGCCCCATCTTCTCGCGCGTGTTCCACAAGTACGACGCCCTTAACGAGTCCGTCGAGGAAAACGTCACCGGCATGCGCGTGGTCAAGAGCTACGTGCGCGAAGACTTTGAGAAGGAGAAGTTCGCCACCGCCGCGCGCGACGTCCAGATGGACTTCACCCGCGCCGAGAAGCTGCTCGCCTTTAACAACCCCATGATGAACATCTGCGTCAACGGCGCATTTGTCGTCATCATCTACCTGGGATCCAAGCTCATCATCACGAGCCAGGGCACGCTGTTCGACGTGGGCCAGCTCTCCTCGATCTTTACCTATGGCTTCCAGATCCTCATGAGCCTGATGCAGCTGTCGATGATCTTTGTCATGGTGACCATGGCCGACGAATCGGCGCACCGCATTACCGAGGTGCTGGCCGCCGAGCCCACGATCGCCGATCCCGCCGAGCCCGTGCTCGAAGTTGCCGACGGTTCCATCGACTTTGACCACGTGAGCTTTAAGTATTCCGCGCATGCGAAGCGCCAGGCGCTCGACGATATCGACCTGCACATTAAGAGCGGCGAGACCATCGGCATCATCGGCGGTACCGGCTCGGCCAAGTCCACGCTTGTAAACCTCATCGCCCGTCTGTACGACGCCACCGAAGGCACCGTGCGCGTGGGCGGCATGGACGTGCGCGACTACGACCTGGACGCACTGCGCCACCAGGTCGCCATGGTGCTGCAGAAAAACGTGCTGTTTAGCGGCACCATTGCCGAGAACCTGCGCTGGGGCGACCCGAACGCCACCGACGAGGAAGTCCGCGAGGCGGCACATCTGGCCTGCGCCGATGAGTTTGTCGACGGCTTCCCCAAGGGCTACGACACCTGGATCGAGCAGGGCGGCTCCAATGTTTCCGGCGGTCAGAAGCAGCGCCTGTGCATTGCGCGCGCCCTGCTGCGTCGCCCCAAGATCTTGATCCTGGACGACTCCACCAGCGCTGTCGACACCAAGACCGACGCCAAGATCCGCGCAGGGTTGGCAAGCTATCTGCCCAACACGACCAAGCTCATCATCGCCCAGCGCATTAGCTCCGTGCAGGACGCAGACCGCATCATCGTCATGGAGGGCGGACGTATCGCTCAGATCGGCAGCCATGACGAGCTACTCAAGACGAGCGAGATCTACCGCGAGACCTTCACCTCGCAAAACAAGATGTCTGCCGAGGGCGAAGGGGCCGTCGAGGCCGACACCGAGGCATCCGCAACGCAAGCTCAGACCCAGGAAGGAGGCGAGGCACATGAGTAAGGCAACGACCGCCGAGCGCGCGCTCAACCGCAAGGGCGGCACCATGTCGCGCCTCATCAAGACGCTCTTTGGCTTCTACCCCGTGCTTTTGCCCCTCGTCGTCGTCGGCGTGGTGCTCTGCGCCATCATCAACTCCATCGGCGCGACCTTCCTTCAGAGCGCTCTGCAGATTATTAGCGAATCGTGGCAGTCGGGCGATTGGGAAGCCGCACAGCCCAAGATCGCACAGCTCGTGACCACCCTCGCCTGCATCTACGGCGTCGGCATCCTGTCTTCGCTCTTCTGGAACCGCGCCATGGCCATCGTCACGCAGGGCTCACTCGAGAAGCTGCGCGAGAAGATGTTCAACCGCATGCAGGACCTGCCGATTCGCTACTTCGACACGCACCAGCGCGGCGACATCATGAGCCACTACACCAACGACATCGACACGCTGCGCCAGATGATCAGCCAGTCGCTGCCCAACCTGCTCATGACGACCATCGTCATCGTCACGGTATTCTTTATCATGCTGTACTACAGCGTGTGGATGTGCCTGGTCATTGTGGCCGGCGTCGTCTTTATGACCTTTATGACCAAGCTGCTCGGCTCCAACTCCGCGCGTTTCTTTATTGCGCAGCAGTCCGAGCTCGGCGTGGTCGAGGGCCATATCGAGGAAGTCATGAACGGCCAGAAGGTCGTCAAGGCATTCTGCCACGAGTCTGCCGCCGAGGCCGATTTTGACGAGCGCAACGAAAAGCTCTTCGAGGTCTCGCAGAAGGCCAACATGTACGCCAACATCCTCATGCCTATCCTTATGAACCTGGGCAACCTGCTCTACGTGTTGGTGGCCCTTGCCGGCGGCATTTTCCTGGCGCTGGGCGTGCCCAACCTGAGCATCTCGGGCATGGCGCTGTCCATCGCCGTCGTGGTGCCGTTCCTCAACATGACCAAGCAGTTCTGCGGACAGATTGGTCAGATCTCGCAGCAGATCAACGCCGTGGTCATGGGCCTCGCCGGCGCCGACCGCATCTTTGAGCTCATCGACGAGAAGCCCGAGACCGACGAAGGCTACGTGACGCTCGTCAACGCGCAGGTGAACCCCGATACCTGGCAGCTCGAGGAGGCCGACCACCACACCGGCATGTGGGCGTGGAAACATCCGCACCGCGCAACCGGCGAGATCGAGTACGTGCCGCTGCGCGGCGACCTGGTCATGGACAACGTCGACTTTGGCTACACGCCCGACC
>CABSYS010000115.1:0-5613 GCA_902482045.1 uncultured Collinsella sp. | reverse complement strand
GGCGATATTCTCGGTCCATGAGCCCTCTCCGGCGAGCATTTCGACCTTGGAAACACGGCGGGCCTTCTTTTCGCCCTTGCTCATCACGCGTACGACACTTGTGGGGTGCGCGGCGTCTGCCAACACGCGCGAGACTTGCGAGCGCGGGAAAGAGCCCGTAGGCGTCCAGAGCGCCACCTCGAGTGCCTTGGTGCGACGCGAGGCGCGAATGCCCACGCGCTCAAGGCCCAGGTCGTGGCTGCCGCTCAGATAATTGAGCGCGCCGACGACCGATTTGAGTGCCTTGGGGAAACGTTTGTCGAACAACGGGCACGAATCGACGGTCACGATCTTGCGAGGATCGACACCGTGCATGCCAAGACGCACGCGGCCGTTTACAACGGTCGGCTCGAGTTCGATTTTATTGCGGTAGCCCCAATCATCCTTGGTGTGGCGGATGGGTTGCACCAGTTCATCGACTTGATCGGGGCTGAACTTGCCGATACGCTCGAGCGTGGAGCGCAGATTTTGCTCCTTGGCGGCGAGCTGTGCCGTGCGTGAGAGATTGCCCCACGAGCAGCCGCCGCAGATGCCCACGAAGGGGCAGGGAGGCTGAATGCGATCGGGGCTTGGCTCCAGAATCTCGGTGGTGCGGGCGCGCATGAACGACTTGCCGTCCTGTACGACCTCGGCCTCGACGGCGTCGCCTGCCACGGCGCCCTGCACAAAGACGGCCTTGCCGTTGTCGGCGTGCGCCAGCCCGTCGGCGCCGTAGGTCATCGATTCTATAGTGAGCTTCATATTCCTGCCTGTCATTCGCGTTGTTGTTCGCACCATGGTAGCAGGGAAAAGCGCCCCGCATCCGAGGCTTTCCTCAAATGCGGGGCGCTTCTACAAACTGCTTCTACAAACGACTATTTCGTCTTGCCGGTAATGAGCGTCTTAAGACCCAGGCCGATCAGACCCAAGCCCATGCGCACGCGGCCGGGGCGATGGCGCTCGATGGCCTTGGTCTTGCCGGCGGGCTTATCGCGACGGGCGTTCGGCTCGGGTGCGGGCTTGGTGACCTGCGGCTCGGGCTGAGGTGCAGGTGCGGGCTCGGGCTCAATGACGGTCGCCTGGACCTTCTGAACCTCGGGCGCTTTTTCCACGGCGGGCTCTGCGGCAGCCTCGGGCTCATTCACCGGGGGAGCGGAAACCGCTTCCGGTTTGGCAACTGCCCCATGTTCAACCTCGGCCTGAATAGCTTCTTCGGCCACGCGTTCCTTCTCCTGTGCGCGCTGCTGCGCGGCGGCCTCGGCGTTGCGATAGGCACGCTCCAGCAGGGCTTCCTGCGAGTTGAAGGGTTTCTCGTCCTCTGCACGCTTCACGGGGACCCAGGTGCCGTCGCTCGTGAGGCTGCGGGCCTTCACGTTGTCGCGCAGCTGCATGCCCATGTATTCGTGCACCAGGGCGCGGCAGGTGGGGTCGAGCACGGGGAAGGCGATCTCCACGCGGTGCTCGGTGTTGCGCGTCATCATGTCGGCCGAGCTCAGATAGATCATGTCCGAGTCCACGCCAAAGGCGTAAACGCGCGCATGCTCCAAAAAGCGTCCGACGATAGAACGGACATGCGCGTTCTCGGTCTTGCCCGGAACGCCCGGCTTGAGGCACGAGATGCCGCGGATGATCATGTCTACGCGGACTCCTGCGCACGATGCCTCAGCGATCTTGTCGATGACCTCGCGGTCGGTGAGTGAGTTGAGCTTAAAGAACACACGGGCGGGCTCGCCAGCGAGGGCGCGCTGGATCTCGCGATCCAGGCCGCGCATGATGAGCGGCTTCAGGCCGACCGGCGCCACGCCCAGGAAGCGGTAATCGCCGCGCAGGTTGCCCAGCGACAGGTTGCGGAAGAACAAGTTGGCGTCCTCGCCGATGCCGGGATGGGCGGTCATGAGCATAAAGTCGCTGTAGAGCTTGGCCGTCTTCTCGTTAAAGTTGCCGGTGCCCAAAAGCGTCAGGCGTGTAAGCGCCATGCCCTCGCGATAGGTGAGCTGGCAGATCTTGGAGTGGCACTTAAAGCCCTCGGAGCCGTAGATGACGGTGCAGCCCGCTTCTTCCAGACGCTCGGCCCACTCGATGTTGTTTTGCTCGTCGAAGCGGGCGCGGAGCTCCATGAGCACCGTGACCTCTTTGCCGTTCTCGGCAGCATCGATCAGCGACTCGCACAGGCGGCTCTGCTTGGCCACGCGGTAGAGCGTGATTCGCAGCGAGATGCACTCGGGGTCGTAGGCGGCCTCGTGCACCAGATCCAGGAAGGGGTTCATGGCCTCATAGGGATAAAAGAGCAGCTTGTCGTGCTGAAGTACCTGCTCTCGGATGGAGCGGGTCATATCGATGGTGGGGTTGGGCTGCGGCTTAAACGGCGTAAAGAGCAGCTCGTTGCGCAGGTGCTCGGGAATCTTGCCCTCAATGCCAAAGACATAGCCCAGGTTGAGCGGGATATCGCAGGTAAAGACCGAGCGACGCGAGAGCTCGAGCGCCTTGCGGATAGTCTTGAGCGTTGGCTTTTCGAGCGAGCCCGATACGGCGAGCACCACCGGCTGCAGGCGCAAGCGTTTCTTGAGGATGCGCTTCATGTGCTGGCGGTAGTCCTCTTCCTCTTCGACGCCCTCGCCGTCCGGATCGATGTCGGCGTTGCGGGTGACGCGGATCAGCGCACGATCCAGCGGCTTATAGGAGCCAAAGCAGCTGTCCAGGCAGGCGAGGATGACGTCCTCGAGCAAGATGTAGGAGTAGGTGCCGGTGGGCGAGGGGATCTCGACCACGCGGTTCATCGAGGCGGGAATCTCGATAAGGCCCAGCAGGCTCTCCTCGTCGGTGGCGCCGTCCAGACCACAGGCCAGATAGAGCGCGCCATTGCGTAGGTTGGGGAAGGGGTGGCGAGGATCGATGACCAGCGGCGAGATGACCGGCGACACGTAGGCCTGGAAGTAGCGGGTTACAAAGGTGCGCTCCTCGGGCGTAAGCGAATCGATCCGGGCGCGGTGAACGCCCAGGGTGTCGAGCTTGCCCTCGATGTTCTTAAAGATGGACTCCCAACGGGTAAGGAGCCCGGGCATTTCGGCCATGACAGCATCGACCTGTTCGGAGGCGGTCATATTGCTCTTGTTGTCGACAGGCTGTTTTTTGAGCTCGGCAAGGTCGGACAGGCCACCCACGCGCACCATGAGGAACTCATCGAGGTTTGACTCGAAGATCGAGACGAACTTAAGGCGCTCGAACAGCGGCACGGACTCATCAAAAGCCTCGTCGAGCACACGGTTGTCAAAGCGTAGCCAGCTGAGCTCTCGGTTCTGCGTGTACGAGAAGTCGCGAGGCGGTTTGCGCAGCTTTGCGGCGGCTTGCTTTTTTTCGATTTTGCTCGGCATATGCATCTGTCCGTTCAGTCCCCGCAGGGGACGGTAGCCTAACCCTATTCACTATTGTCTCAATTTAGTCGACTTGTGGCACGGACGTATTGTGCGAACGGTATCTTTACCTACTTCTTACGCCGTCAAGGCATGCAACTAACTGTCCAACTCGTTTTGAAAACAATCTATATCCATACTCAACTGATGAGGATGTATGAATAAGAATGATTGCGAGCTGAATATAATCGAATCCAAATCGAATCGTGGACAAACGACAAATATATGCAGAAAACCGTTTTAGCTATGCAATTCTTAAACATGAAAATATTTGTGCAATCTAGCTTAATTCCTTAGAAAAAAGAACGTTTACCTTTGAAAATATGCTTTAGAGAACTGAAGTGCATCATGGGGGAATCATATGCGATATACCGTTCATCGCATTTTGCTGACCGTTCGGGGGCGAGGTGGAATTGCGGGTGGTTTTTGGATATAACTAGAGCTGTCAGCAAGCAGCGTCCCATACGGAGGGGCGCTGATACATTCGGCCAGTAAGGCCCGAAAGAAAGGTAGGAGGCCATGACGAAAGGTCTGCACGTGCCTTCCGAGATCGGCAAGCTCAGGAAGGTCTGCCTGCACCGTCCCGGCGACGAGCTCCTCAACCTGCCGCCCGACGAGCTCGAGCGACTCCTGTTCGACGACGTCCCGTTCCTGGAGGTCGCACAGCAGGAGCACGACACCTTCGCCCAGATCCTGAGGGACCAGGGCGTGGAGGTCCTCTATCTCGAGAACCTCGTCGCCGAGGTGTTCGACCAGGTCCCCGGCGCCCGCGCCGAGTTCACCGACCAGTACATCGCCGAGGCCGGCATCCGCGGCCAGCACATGCCGCAGATCGTCCGCGAGAAGCTGGACTCCATCGAGGACAACCTCGAGTTCGTCAAGAAGACCATGGCCGGCATGACCAAGTCCGAGATCGACATGCCCCTCACGGCGTCCACGACCCTCGACTCCCTGGTCAACTCCGAGTCCGAGTCCGACCTGATCATCGACCCGATGCCCAACCTCTACTTCACCCGCGACCCGTTCGCGGTCATCGGCGAGGGCGTCAACCTCAACCGCATGTACTCGGTCACCCGCAACCGCGAGACCCTGTACGGCAAGTACGTCTTCAAGTACCACCCCGACTACAAGGACGTCTCGCTGTACTTCCGCCGCGACTGCCAGTTCCACACCGAGGGCGGCGACGTGCTGAACATCAACGAGAAGACCCTCGCCGTCGGCATCTCCCAGCGCACCCAGGCCGCGGCCATCGACGTCATGGCCCAGAACATCTTCTGGAACTCCGACTCCAAGGTCGAGCGCATCCTGGCCTTCGACATCCCGGTCTCGCGCGCCTTCATGCACCTCGACACGGTCTTCACCCAGATCGACGTCGATAAGTTCACGATCCACCCCGCCATCATGGGCACCCTGCGCGTCTACGAGCTGACCGCCGGCAAGAACCCGGGCGACGTGAACATCCGCCTGATCGAGGACACCCTCGAGCACGTCCTGGAGGACGCCACCGGCGTCGACCAGGTCAAGCTGATCCCCTGCGGCGGCGGCGACCCGATCGCGGCCTCCCGCGAGCAGTGGAACGACGGCTCCAACACCCTGTGCGTCGAGCCCGGCAAGATCTGCGTCTACGCCCGCAACACCGTCACCAACGACGTGCTGTACAAGGAGGGCCTGGACCTTCTCGTCGTGCCCTCCGCCGAGCTCTCCCGCGGCCGCGGCGGCCCGCGCTGCATGAGCATGCCCTTCTGGCGCGAGGACCTCTAAGGTCTTCAAGGACCCGTACAGGTCATAATACATACATCTAGCTGCCATTAGATGTCTCCCATTGGGGCGGTGCGGGTTTTCGCACCGCCCCAATCTTGTATGAGGAACGTCAACACGATTGGATGACTGCTTTTGTAAGGAGCTTGGCCATGGACATCAAGACGATTGGCGTTGAGGAATGGCTCAACGTTTGGGAGAAGAGCGCCACGTGGGACATCGCCCAGTCGACGATCTCGTCGCTCACCATGGGCGAGCTGCGCGCGCTCGATGAACAGGACGGCGCCACGTTCTACGAGCGCCTGGACCGCGAGAAGATGAACTACGGCTGGATCGAGGGCTCGCCGGAGTTTAAGGCCGAGGTTGCCAAGCTGTATCGTCGGGAGGTCAATCCCGATCACATTCTGCAGACCAATGGCTGCACGGG
>CABSYS010000114.1:0-5646 GCA_902482045.1 uncultured Collinsella sp. | reverse complement strand
AGATCTGCGCATGTCTCGTGGGCTCGGAGATGTGTATAAGAGACAGGTAGAAGGCAACGACCGCCAAGAGCATCCAGCCCGCACCGCCTATCCAGGCGCAGATGATGCGGGCCTTGTCGCCGAGCACGATCTCGGCCGAATCGGTGAGGTCGTAGCTGCGGCCAAACACCATGCAGACGGCAAAGAACAGCGACGGAAGGATCACCGAGGGACGCCAAGCGTCGCCGCGGCCAAAGAACACGTAGCGAAATGGCAGCGTGAGCAGGCAGGCAAGCGCAAGCAGCATGACCGCGTCGGTATGGCCGGCAAACGAGAGGAGCACCTCGTAGCACACGTACAGCATGCCCGAGGCTTTGGGGTCAATCGCCAAGACTGCGTTGCTCGACACCGGGGCGGGATCGATGGAAAACGCCGTGGTCGCCAACAGCGCGAGCAAAAATGCGATGAGCGTCTGCTTGGCGGGGTAGCGCTTAAACCAGACGATGCGGGCGGCGTCGCGCGCAGCCGTTGTGGAGAGGTCGGAATCCTTCACAGTCCGAAAGCCTTTCTAGAAACCTATCAAACTCGGCAAGACCACCACAAAGGTGCCTGTCCCCTTTGTGGTGGTTTTGGTGGTTAGGCGTCCAGGTAGACGCGCTGGGGCTGGTTGCGGCGACGGGCGAAAATGATGAGCGCCAGGCCGGCGATCACGAGCGGCAAACTCAGCAGCTGACCCATGGTGATAACGCCTCCCAGCAGATAACCCAGCTGGGCATCGGGCACGCGCACAAACTCAATGAGGAAGCGGACGATGCCGTAACCCATCACAAACACGCCCATAAACGTGCCCTGGGGTAGCAGCGGTTTTTTGCGGCTGAGCACCTGCAGGATGCAAAAGAGCACAATGCCCTCGAGAAATGCCTCGTAGAGCTGGGAGGGATGGCGCGGCATATCGCCCGCGGTGCCGCCAAAGATCACGCCCCAGGGCAGATCGGTCGGCTTGCCCCACAGCTCGCCGTTGACAAAGTTGGCGCAGCGCCCCAGGCACAGGGCCAGCGGAGCACCGATGACCGCGAGGTCTGCCAAAGTCCAGGCGTCGAGCTTGTACATGCGGCACACGATGATGCCGCCCAAGATACCGCCCACCAGGCCACCGTGGAAGCTCATGCCTCCCTCGTTGGTGGCAAAGATCTCGAGCGGGTGGGCCAAATAGTAGCCATCACCGTAAAAGACGACGTAAAACAGGCGCGCGCCGATAATAAGGCCAAAGACCGCGCCGACCACGACGCTCGTCAGGTCATCAATCGTAATGTCGAAGCCCCAACGACGTTGCATGCGGTACATAACGACCGCCGTGAGCAGAGCGCCGACCACGTAGGCCAGACCGTACCAGTAGATGGTGATGGGGCCCGCCGAGATCGCGACGGGATCAAGCATATGGTAGAGGTCGTTGAGCATATCGATCCCCTGCTCCCTACATACAAATGCGGCCGCGGGCCTTGCGCTCGCAGCCGCATATTTGGGCGTAACGTCTATGCGGAGCGTACCGTCCGCAGCTTTCGCATCTTAGAACGGCGCGTACTCGTCGTACAGGTCCTCGGCCTCGCCGGAAGCATTGACCTGCTCAACGCGGGTAACGCCGGGCACGTGCTCCTTCAGGATGCGCTCGATGCCCATGGAAAGGGTTAGCGAGCTCATGGGGCAGCCGGCACAGGCGCCCTGCAGCTCCAGCTTGACGACGCCCTCGTCGTCGACGCCCACATACTCCATATCGCCACCGTCGGCCTGCAGGTTGGGACGAATCTCTTCAAGAACCTTCTTAAGCAGCTCTTCGTTAACAGCCACAGGGGCTCCTTTCTCACAATAACGCGGGCGCGCCCGCGGACAGAGCTATGTTACTACAGCCATGTACCCGCTCACGAGCCGTCCATGCGCGCAGACGCGACTTTCACGAGTAGTCAATTTGGGACGGGGCTCTTTTGGCTGTTTTGCCGCCAGCTGGCGTTGGCACGCGCTACTGCTGAGCCTGTCCCCCGGTACCAATCTGGACATCGACGATGACCTGGCGGTAGCTGATGCCGCAGGAGTCGAGAATGCGGCGGCTGATACGGCCGTCATCGGTGTCGGCATACTTGTTGTCCAGGTAGACGACCTCGCCCACGCCCACCTGCGCCAGGATCTTGGCGCAGTCGTGGCACGGGAACAGCGTGACGTAGACCGTGGAACCCTCAAGGTCTTTGAGCGAGCCGCGGTAGTTGAGCACGGCGTTTGCCTCGGCATGCACCACGTAGTTGTGCTTGTCCTGCAACGGGTCATCGCTCGTGCCCCACGGGAAAAAGTCATCGTTGAGTGCCGAGGGCGTACCGTTGTAGCCCACCGAAAGGATGCGGTGGTTGGTGTTGGCGATGCACGCGCCCACCTGCGTGTTGGGGTCCTTACTGCGGCGCTGCGCGGCGATGGCCACGCTCATAAAGAACTCGTCCCAGCTAATAACGTCGCGGCGCTTGCCCGACGCGGTTTGATGAAGATCGTCCGACATGGCAGACACCTCCGAAATCGCAATAGTTTGACCCATTGTAGCAGGTGAAAAGTGGGGCTGTTTCCTCTCCCGCCGACGTCCTCGACTTTATGCGCGGCGAGGCTTTTGGTTGATGCGGTACAGCTCGGCGAGACCTCGCAGCGTCAGTGCGTCATCGACCGTCAGGCTATGACCGACAAGGGCCGCGAGCGCTTCGGCATCGTCGCCGGTGATGACAATGGGCACGCTGCCCTCCCCCGCCGCCTTGGTCGCGCGCATCTCGGCAAGCACCATGTCGAGCATGCCGTCGATACGGGCCACCTCGCCCAAGACCACGCCCGAGCGCATGGCCTCGCGCGTGTTGCGGCCGATGACGTGCGTCGGCGCCGAGGGCTCAACCTGAGGCAGGCGCGCCGCAGCGGCCGAGAGCGAACGGGCACCGAGCGCCAGCCCCGGTGCGATAACGCCGCCGACAAAGGTGCCGTGTGCGTCGATGACCTCGATATTGGTCGTGGTGCCCAGGTCGATCACAATGCACGGCGAGCCGTAGACGGCGCGGGCAGCCACGGCGTCGGCGATGCGGTCGGGACCGATCTCGGCCGGGTCATCGTAGCGCACGGGTATACCGGTCTTGAGGCCCGGCCCCACGGTGAGCACGCGCCCCGTGCAGGTACGGGAAAGCGCTGCCTTCCACGGGCGCTCGAGCGCCGGGACCACACAGCTCAGCACGGCCGCGGCGGGTACGAGTACCCCAGGCACACCTGCATCGGCGGCAAGCGCGCCCATGACCTGCACAAGTCGCATGCGCGCTTCGTCGGCCGTAATACGGGCCGGCGTCGTGACTTCGCACGTCGCGAGCGGGCGCTCCTGCGCCGCGGCCGAATCCTCGGCAAACAGGCCAAAGCGAATGAACGTGTTGCCCACGTCGACCGTCAATATATATGCGCACCCATTAAGCATCGTCGGCGCTCCTTTCGTCTGCCCAGCAGTATATCGCCTACCTAAACCAGTCATCCCAAAATGACTAACTTGCGGCTATACTGGTGCGCGGTCGCGCGCGAGCTCACGCGGCGGCCCTTGGTAACCCGACTTCCCGCGCCGTAACCGTAGCGGCGCTCCCGGGGGAAGCGGATATACGCAAAGGAGTTCTATATGAGCAATCCCTCGAACCGCGCCTCGATGCGCGGTCAACTCACGCTGCGCGGCGTCGTCATCGGCGTCCTTGGCTGCGTGATCATCACGGCAAGCTCGGCTTACACCGCCCTCAAGATGGGCGCCCTCCCCTGGCCGATCATTTTCGCTGCCGTCATTTCGCTGTTCTTCCTGAAGCTCATGGGCAACGCCAGCCTCAACGAGGCAAACGTCACCCACACCATCATGTCTGCAGGCGCCATGGTCGCCGGCGGTCTGGCGTTTACCATCCCGGGCGCCTGGATGCTGGGCTATGCCGACCAGATCAGCTGGCTCGACATGTTTATCGTGGCACTCGCCGGCACCATCTTGGGCCTTCTGGCGACAGCACTCATCCACCGTCACTTTATCGTGGACGCCGCGCTTGAGTTCCCCACCGGCAACGCCGCAGCTCAGACCCTGCGCGCGACCGAGGCCGGCGGCAAGACCGGCAAGCAGCTCTTTGGCTCCATGGCCATCGCAGGCATCTACAGCGTGCTTCGCGACGCTTTGGGCGTGGTACCCAGCATGCTGTGCACGCTCAATATCCCCGGCGTGACCTTTGCCATCTACAACTCGCCCATGCTGCTGTCCATCGGCTTTTTGGTGGGCTTCGCCCCCGTCGCCTTCTGGTTTGCCGGCGCGCTGCTGGGCAATTTTGGCATCATCGTTGGCGGCACCGCTGCCGGGCTGTTTGACGTTATGACCGCGCAGGGCATCGTCAAGTCCCTGGGTATGGGCCTCATGATGGGCTTTGGCGTCGCCGTCGTCCTCAAGGACATCTTGCCGCAGGTCGCCGGTATCGTCCGCGGCCTCGCCGCCGACAGCTCCACCGACACCGACGAGCAGTCGCTCATCTCGGGCTCCCTTAAGCTCGACGCCGGTATCATCGGCCTGGGCGCTGCCGCCATCGCCGTGATCATCGCCATCGTGCTCGACCTTGGCCCCGTTCCGGCCGTCATCGTCACGCTGTTCACCTTTGTCACCACCATCATGAGCGCGCAGAGCTGCGGCCAGACGGGTATCGACCCCATGGAGATCTTTGGCCTCATCGTCATGCTCATCGTTGCCGCCTTCGCGCAGCTCGCTCAGGTCAAGCTGTTCTTTATCGCCGGCATCGTGGCCGTGGCGTGCGGCCTTGCGGGCGACGTCATGAACGACTTTAAGGCCGGCGCCGTGCTGGGCACCAACCCGCGCGCACAGTGGGTCGGTCAGGCCATCGGCGGCATCGTGGGCGCCCTGGTCGCCGCCGCCGTCATGGTCGCGCTCGTCACCGCCTATGGTCCGGACGCCTTTGGTCCCGACAAGAGCTTCGTTGCCGCGCAGGCAAGCGTGGTCGCCACCATGGTCTCGGGCATCCCGAGCGTGCCGTGGTTCGCAGGCGGCTTTATCGCCGGCATCGTCATGTACTGGCTCGGCATTCCGGCCATGATGATCGGTCTGGGCGTGTACCTGCCGTTCTACATGTCGCTCACGGCCTTCTTGGGCTCCTGCGTCAAGCTCGCCTACGACAAGTGGGCCGCACACCGCGACGCCGAGGCAGGCCTTTCGGACGAGGAGAAGGCTGCCAAGGATGCCGCCTTCCAGGAGCAGGGCCTGGTCGTTGCCAGCGGCCTGCTGGGCGGCGAGTCCATCGTCGGCGTTATCCTGGCGTTTGTCTCCGTGGGATTGAGTCTGCTGGGCTAAACCCAACAACAACGTACCCGTGCAGAGCGCGGGGTCGGAGACCATCCGGCCCCGCGCTTTTTTGTCTATTTGACTCTTATGATCCTCACGGCGTTTTTAGTCATGCCGATTGGCCTGACTTCCAGGTCAACAAACCCTGTCTGACACCTTGCTCAACGCGGTGTAGAGTAAAGACGACGGGCGGGATACGCGGCACGTGCCAGAACGAGGTGGACATGGAACTCGATAAACAACAGCTCAAGCGACTGCGCGAGCGCCATCATCGGCACCACGGCATCCGCCCTGCCCATAGC
>CABSYS010000113.1:0-5669 GCA_902482045.1 uncultured Collinsella sp. | reverse complement strand
CTCGTCAGCACGTCGGTGTAGACAAGGTCCTCTTCTGCAGCCTCTTGCTCATCGATCGGACGCACCATCAGCAGGACACGAGGCTCGCCCTCGACCTTTAGAGGGCGCAGGCGGGCGCGGTACTCAGTACCATCGTTGAGCAGTTGCTCCGACACCTCACCCGAATTCGCCAAGGCCTCAAGACTCGACTGACGCAAACAAGGGCAGTGATCGCCGGCGAGCAGGCAGTTACGCTCGCTCTTAATCTGGTCGGCCGACAGCAAACGTACCACGGGGTAGGTCTTCGCGACGCGGGCGACCTCGACGGCAGCCTCCTCGTCGGTTAGATTGGCCTCGTGATTATTGAGCATATGGGGCCCTTTCGATAGCTTCGCATAGTAGCGGTGGGTTCCAAATGTTACAAGGGTAACACCTTGCCGATGCAGGTAAGCACGTGAATGCCGTTACATTTTTATGAGTTGGCAGACGGCGCAATTGGAGCCGCAAACGTAAGGTTTTGAGCACATTTGTTAACAAGGCCGAAACGTTTGCGGGTGAAGTCTGCTTTGGCTATTGCGGGTGCTAGAGCCCCAGGATGTCACGGACAGTCTGGGCAGCCGCTACCGGGCGATCGCGCAGGCCGTTGTGCGCGCCGGGAACCATTACGAGTGGACAGTCCAAAAGCTCAGCCGCCACCCTTGTGCCCGCCTCGCGAGGCGTGTCAATCGAGAGCTCGCCCAGGAGCACGGCGGCCACCGTTTTCGACGCACGAACACTATCCCAATCGGGAACGCAGGTCATAGTAATCCCGTATTCGTTTGCCATGAAACTACGGCCGTTGCGCAGGGCATGCTTGGCTTCTGCCTCGGTTAACTTGGGGGCCTCAGGGTCCGAATCGCCGATGGCGCCCAGGAAGGCCCGTAATGCCCTGGAGACCTTTCCCGCGGCGATCATCTCGAGCAAAACCGGGGCCGCGCCCAGACCGGCACCCTCAGCCGTCACGGCGGGTTCATGCAGAATCGCACGCGAGATTATGGTGGGGTTTGCACGGAGAAGCTCCAGGGCCACCAACGTACCGGCACTGTGCGCGAGCACGTTTGCCGGAGCGCCAATATGCTCGATAACAGCCTGCAGGTCGGCGGCCTGGGCGGCGAGGTCGTAGCGTCCGTCTACAGCGTCGCCGCTCTCGCCGCAACCGCGGCGGTCGCAGGCAATGACGCGACAGTCACGGGCGAGCTCGCGGGCGATGGCGTCAAAAAAGACGCCGTCGACGCACGCACCGTGCACGCAAACCAAGGCGGGTGCATCGGACGATACAACCGGGCTGGCATACTCGCGGCAGGCGATCGTGGTGCCCGCATTCTCGACCGTAAATTCCATGTTGTGCCCCATCGTCTTGCGTTTTGTTAACAGATTAACTGTACCCGACCCGATACCTTTCATGACGCGGCATCGAAGGCAGAGTTAAAAAACGAAACCTGCAAAGCACAAGCCCGGACCATACGTTGGAGCCGATGCTATGCTTAAGGTTAATTGTCTTGAGGAGCTTTTACCTATGTCTACGTTTCTAAATGCCAGCCCCATCTTTGGGCCCGTTCGCAGCCGTCGCCTGGGCCTTTCGCTCGGTGTCAACATGATGCCGGCGAGCGGCAAGATCTGCACGTTCGACTGCATCTACTGCGAGAACGGTCTCAATGCCGAGCGCCCCTGTCACGAATCGTATAACACGGCTGCCGTGGTGCTCGATGCACTCGAGGCCAAATTGCGCGAGATGGCAGTCGAAGGTGAGCTGCCCGATGTAATCACGTTTGCCGGCAACGGCGAGCCCACCGCCGCACCGGAGTTTCCGCAGGCCATCGCCGGCGCTGTCGCGCTGCGCGACGAGTTTGCCCCAAACTCCAAGATCGCCGTGCTCTCCAACGGCACGCGCGCCGACCGTCCCCAGGTACACGACGCGCTCATGATGGTCGACGACAACATCCTCAAGCTCGATACGGTCGACCCGGCATTTATCCAGCTGCTCGATCAACCCGTTGGCCCCTACGATGTGGAGCACCAGATCGAGACGTTCGCGAGCTTTAACGGCCACGTCATTATCCAGACGATGTTTTTGACCGGCGAACACCAGGGCAATCCTCTCGACAATACCGGCGAGGAGTACGTTGGCCCTTGGCTCGCGGCACTCGAGCGCATTCGTCCGCAGGAGGCGACCATCTACACGGTGGCGCGCGAGACACCGGTCACCGGCCTTGCCAAAGCAGCACCCGACGTCCTCGACGCCATTGCCGCGCGTGTGCGCGCCCTCGGCATTCCCTGCCAGGTGAGCTACTAGCAAAACCACGCAGCAGCTAGTGCCCGCCATCCCGCCCCATCAGTTGCGGTGATATAGTTCCTATTTGTGCTGTTAAACCGCTTAAATCGGAACTATATCACCGCAACTTTTATGGACGCGTGGGTGGGCTATACTAGCTGCGGATGAAAGGAAGTTAGCCATGTATGACAAAGGACCCGTGCCCGGCCGCAACGACGCTTGCTGGTGCGGCAGCGGCAAAAAATACAAGAAATGCCATAGCGCCTTTGATGAGCGCCTTGAGCGCCTGTGGGAAGAGGGCTGGGAGGTCCTGCCCCGCACGCTCTACAAGACACCCACCGATATCGAGGGCATCAAGCGCTCGGCCGCTATCAACGTGGGCGTGCTCGATTACGTAGGCGAACACATCGCCGCGGGCATGACCACCAACCAGATCGACCAGATGATCTACGACTACACCGTCGAGCACGGTGGCACGCCGGCCGACCTCCACTACGAGGGCTACCCAAAGAGCGTGTGCACCTCGATCAACGACGTCGTCTGCCACGGCATTCCCTGCGATACGGACGTGCTGCACGAGGGCGACATCATCAACGTGGACTGCTCCACGATTTTGGACGGCTACTTTAGCGACTCGAGCCGCATGTTCTGCATCGGCGAGGTCTCGGCCGAGCGCCAGCGCCTGGTCGACGTCACCCGCGCCAGCGTGGAGGCGGGTCTGGCGGCCGTCAAGCCGTGGCTGCCGCTGTCCGTCATGGCCGAGGCCGTGCAAAAGACGGTCGAGGATGCCGGCTTTAGCGTGGTGCGCGAGTACGGCGGACACGGCATCGGTAAGGAGTTCCACGAGGACCCGTTTGTGGGCTTTACCACCGAGGCACCCGATGTGGACACCATCATGGCTCCGGGCATGGTCTTTACCATTGAGCCCATGGTCAATGCCGGAGCGCCCGACATTAAGATTAGCAAGGGTGACGGTTGGTGCGTGCGCACCAAGGACGGCAGCGATTCGGCCCAGTGCGAGGTACAGCTCGTGGTGACCGAGGACGGCTACGAGCTGCTCAGCTGGTAGCTGTGGATGCGCCGGGCTACGCGATGGATATGTTAACCATCGCGTAGCCCGGCGTTTTTATAGCGTTTTGCCTGATACAACCTGCCAAAATAAACCTGTCCCTTTTTGGTAGGTCGAGCGGAAAGGACTGCTTGTGAACATCCTGGTTTTGCTGCCCGTCAACGACCGCCATCGCGCGATCCTCGAGTCGAGCGCTCCGGGCGAGGACTTTATCTACACGAGCGCCGACGCCGCCACGCGCGAGCAGGTCGCCGATGCCGACGTGATCTTGGGCAACATCGACCCTGACATGCTCACAGCATGCGAGCATCTCCAGCTGTTGCAACTGCAGACCGCGGGCTATGACGATTACTTGGCCGCCGGCACCGTGCCAGCCGACGCTAAGCTTTCCTGCTCGGTGGGCGCCTACGGCCAGGCTGTGAGCGAGCACATGTTTGCCATGGTCCTTTCCATGATGAAGCGCCTGCCCGGCTATCACGACTTGCAGCGCGAGCATCGCTGGGAGGATTTGGGGCCGGTCACCTCGCTCAAAAGCGCCAATGTGCTGGTGCTGGGCGCGGGCGATATCGGCGGCCACTTTGCCACGCTATGCCGCAGCATGGGCGCGCACGTCCGCGGCATCAAGCGCCATCCGCTCGTCTACCCCATTGTGTTTGAGGACATGGACGGCATGGACGCCCTATCCGAGCGCCTGGCCGAGGCTGACATCGTCGCATCCTTTATGCCCAGCACACCCGAGACCCGCGGCCTGGCGAACGCCGAGTTCTTCGCCGCGATGAAACCGGGCGCCTTCTTTGCCAACGGCGGCCGCGGCGATCTTGTGGTCGCCGACGACTTGGTTGCCGCCTTGGAGTCGGGACATCTCGCCGGCGCCGCGGTCGACGTCACCGACCCCGAGCCGCTGCCTGAGACAAGCCCCCTGTGGGATGCGCCCAACATGCTCATCACGCCGCACGTCTCCGGCTGGTTCCACCTGGAGGCCACGCTCAACAACGTGGTCGACATCGCCGCGAAAAATCTGCGTCACCTGCAAGCGGGCGAGACGCTTCGCTGCTGGATCGAACACTAAGAATTACGCCGTTTTACAAACGGCGTAATGAGCCGACGCTGCGAGCCCGCCGTTTGGCCAATCTGCCGTTCAATTTCAAAGGCGCGACCAGAAGGTCAGCGCCTTTTCATTTCACGGCACCTTGTCTCAAACGGCGGGCTCTCGCTGACTTTTGTTCGACCTGCGGCGCTTTGCTGGCGCGGCCCTACCTGTGGGCTCTCGCTGGCCATTATTCGACCAGAGGGGTCTAGCGCTATTTAAGTGTTGTTAGATAGTTTCTTGCGTTTTCGACGTTCATTGCTGCGACGGGCGCATGCGAACAGAGCTTGACATCGTTGGTGACCAGTAAATCTACTTGGGAGCGTATCGCTGCCGCAATGATTAAATCGTCTTCGTAATCGCTATGGAGATTACGCTGCTTGCTCGCCATCCATATGTCACTCAGGTCGCAGGGTACCGGCGTGGCAAGTTGCGACAACACGTCGAGGCAATCCCATGCAAGTGATGTCGCCGCCACGGCGGCATCTTGGGATAGTGAGCCATGCTCTCGCCGATACCATGCCTTATGTTCACTTGAAATCAAATAGAACAGGTCTTTGGACGATGTCGCCGCATACAGCAAATCCACCTGCGCCGTGCATGCATCGCGTAAAAACTCAATCGCCGCCGAACGACCACGTCGTGAGGGAATGAAGTAATCGAGCCACACGTTGGTGTCAACCAAGATGCGCTTTAGAGCCTCACTCATAGAGCCAGCTCATCTCCTCGCCATAGCGATCCGCATATGCATTCCGTTTGAGCTCTTCGTCGTCCGATGGCTGAGCCCTGACCATATCGATTCCCGACTCACGGCAAGCGGCAGCGAACAGCTTCGATCCCTGATCCATGAGCTCGAGTTTACGTTTGGCGGCCTTTTCGCGCTCGCGCTGTTCCGCCCGGGCACGACTGGGCAGCAGGATATCCTCGAGCGCACCGGGGCGATCGGCCAGCGACGCTGCAAGCTGCCAGAGCGCTCGCACCGCTTGGCTCGGCGTCATACCGGCCCTGGAGAGAGCGGCGTCCCCACTCCTTTTAAGATCGGCATCGAGACGTACGTTGATCTGAGCGGCTGTTGTGGTCATGACCCCTCCTTAATACTTCAGAATTATCATAAAACACTATGGTAGATACGTAAAGCATGTATAGCAATAAATTAGTATTAGCCGTGCTCCGTGCACAAAAAGCCGCCGAGGCACATTGCACCTCGGCGGCTACGCATCACC